>JBAXNN010000006.1:0-117540 GCA_037133755.1 Thermoleophilia bacterium | reverse complement strand
TGACTGGGGCGGTCGCCTCCTAAAATGTAACGGAGGCGCCCAAAGGTTCCCTCAGCATGGTCAGAAATCATGCGTAGAGCGTAAAGGCATAAGGGAGCTTGACTGTGAGACCAACAAGTCGAACAGGTACGAAAGTAGGGCTTAGTGATCCGGCCGTGGAGAGTGGAATTGCGGTCGCTCAACGGATAAAAGGTACTCCGGGGATAACAGGCTTATGATGCCCAAGAGTCCATATCGACGGCATCGTTTGGCACCTCGATGTCGGCTCAACGCATCCTGGGGCTGAAGTAGGTCCCAAGGGTTGGGCTGTTCGCCCATTAAAGCGTTACGCGAGCTGGGTTCAGAACGTCGTGAGACAGTTCGGTCCCTATCTGCTGTGATCGTTGGAGAATTGACAGGAGCTGCCCCTAGTACGAGAGGACCGGGGTGGACAGACCTCTGGTGTCCCAGTTGTCCTGCCAAGGGCATCGCTGGATAGCTACGTCTGGATGGGATAACCGCTGAAAGCATCTAAGCGGGAAGCCCACCTGGAGATAAGTTCTCCCATCCCCTTGAGGGAGTAAGAGTCCTGGAAGACCACCAGGTTGATAGGCGGGATGTGGAAGTGCAGCAATGCATGTAGCTAACCCGTACTAATAACTCGAGGACTTATTTTGTACGAACACTTCTATCACTATGTAGTTTTCAGGGAGCGGGCGACGACGCCGCAGACTGTGTCCTAACCGCTTTCCGGTGGTTATGGCGAGGGGGATCCACCTCTTCCCTTTTCGAACAGAGTCGTTAAGCCCCTCAGCGCCGATGGTACTTGGTGGGAAACTGCCCGGGAGAGTAGGTCGCCGCCGGAATAATCTTCAGAAAGCCACTCCGCAAGGGGTGGCTTTCTGTCGTTCTGGCTCGATCTTGCCTACACTCGGAGCTGCAGGCAGGGCCTCGTCGAGGCCTGGCAGAGCACTCGGTGATGATGCCGGGGAAGGGGTGGAGTTATGGCTGGGGCACACAAGCATCTGGTTGTCACCGGAACATCGTCGGGCATAGGCAAGGCGACGATGGAGGCGGCGCTCGCCGCAGGCTTCCACGTGTTCGCCGGCGACCGTTCGGTGCCGGAGAACGAGCAGCCTCGCGAGGGGGAGATGCTCACCCGCCTGCACCTCGACATCACCAACGAGGATGACATTGCGCGGGCGGTCGAAGTGATCACGAATCACGTGGGCGACGCCGGTCTCGATGGGCTCGCCAACATCGCCGGCGTCGGCATTCCCGGACCGCTTGAGACGTTGACGATCGATGCCTTGCGCGCCTCGTTTGCGGTGGACGTGTTCGGGCAAATCGCGCTCACCCAACCGCTCCTGCCGTTGCTGCGCCAGGCCACGGGGCGGATCGTGTTCATCGGCTCGATTGGTGACCGCGTAACCATCCCGTTCATGGGAGCGCTCACCGCCGCCAAGTCGGCCATTGCGTCGCTCAATGACACGCTTCGCCAGGAACTCGCACCGTGGGGCATCGAGGTCATCCTGGTCGAGCCTGGCTTCATCAAGACCGGCGCCAACAAGACGTCGAAGGCGATGATCGACAAGGTGGGCGAGAACTTCACGCCCGAGCAGGACGCGCTCTATGGCGAGACGTTCCGTGCTTTCACGGCGGCTGGCTATAAGACGCAGGAGGCTGGCAGTGCGCCCGAGGGAGTTGCCGCCGTGATCATCGAGGCATTGACGACGAAGCACCCCAAGGCCCACTACCTGACCGGCTCCAAGGCCCATCTGATGGCCGCGCTCGGCAAATTGCCCGCGGGATTGCAGGACACGGCGAAGCGCAAGGCCTTCGATCTGCCGGGGAAGGGCGACCTCGCCTAGGTCTCGCAGGGGCTCCCCACGGGTTACCGCTGCTTCAACAGGCCTTCATCACCCGCGTGCAGGGCATGAGGTAGGTCAGAGGATCGTCAGCTCGACGGGTGGGCCCGCGTCGCCACTGAGCGGTGTGTTGTACGCCAACAGGCGCCAACTGGCGCCCGTCGGCGTGTCCTTGCGCTTGAGGTACGTGGCGTGACCGTGGCTGGGGCGGCCGAGGCGTTGACGCTGCTCGTCGGGCGTCATCCCCATCAGGCGTCCTACGGTTGCGCCGATCAGGCCGCCGTGGGCGCAGACAATCAATAGGGCAGATGCCGGCAGGTCGGCGGTGTGCCGGAGGAGGGCGCGCTCGCCGCGGATCGCGATGTCGCCGTAGGTCTCGCCGTCTTCCCAGCCGGTCCCACCCGCGTCATGACGGGCCACACCGTCGGGGAAGCGCTCCTCGGCCTCGGCGTGTGAGAGGCCGGCCCAACTGCCGACATCGATCTCCTTCACTTCGGGATCGATGACGGGCGTGATACCGAGAGCATCGGCCAGCGGTTGGAGGGTCTGCTGCGTCCGGATCAGGTCGGAGACGACGAGATGCGTGGGGTGCTGCTTGGCGAGCGGTTCGACGAGATCGCGCGCTTGCCGGTGGCCTTTGTCGTTGAGCGGTACGTCGCTCCAGCCCTGCCAGCGGCCATCGCGGCTCCAGTCGGTCTCGCCGTGGCGGATCAGAATGACGCGTGCCATGCCCCAAGGGTACGCGTCACCTTCCCGGCAGGCGGTACCCTGCGCGTATGGATCTTGGAATGCAGGGACGGGTCGTGCTGATCACGGGTGGTTCGGCGGGTATTGGCCGCGCCACCGCAGAGCTCTTGGCGCGTGAAGGCGCCCGCGTCGCCGTGGCCGCGCGTGGCCAGGCCGGCCTCGACGAGGCGGTGACGGTCCTCGAGGGGCTCGGCGCTGAGGCCTTCGCCTTCGCCGGGGATCTGGCAGCACCAGGCGTTCCCGAGGCCGCCGTGGCGGCGACGGTCGAGCGCTTCGGTCAACTCGACGCGCTCGTGGCCAACGTGGGCTTCGCGGTGGCCCGCAAGCTCGCCGACGTGACCGACGCCGATTGGGAGGCCTGTTTTCAGGGCAACCTGATGAGCCACATCCGCGCAACCAGCGCCGCGCTGCCGCATCTGCGTCAGAGCGACCAGGCACGCGTGGTGCTCGTGTCGTCGACGGCGGGCAAGCGCCCGTCGGGTGGCATGCCCGACTACAGCGTGATGAAGGCCGCGCTGCTCTCGTACTCCAAGCTCGTGTCGGATCAAGAGGCCAAGAACGGCGTGCTCGTGAATGCCGTGTGTCCCGGGCCGACGCACACGCCGACCTGGTTGGCCGACGGTGGTCTCGCGGACCAGAACAAGGGCGACGGTACGCGCGAGGACGCCCTCGCCAAGGCCGGTGCCGGACGGCCGATCGGTCGGATGGCGGAGCCACACGAGATCGCCGACGTGATCGCGGTGCTCTGCAGTGCTCGCTCGTCGTACGTCACCGGGTCTGCCTGGGGCGTGGATGGCGGCACCGTGCCCGTCATCCTCTGATCCGTAAGCCGGGGGCGCGTACGCCCGACGACGGGGCGTTGACTACGCTACGTGGTGTGACCGACCTTTCCCCTGCGGAGCGCGATGAGGCGCTGTCCGGCGCCGTCGCCGATGGCTTTCTCGAGCGGATGCTCCGCGAGGAGGATGCGCGGCTCGTACCGTGGGCCACGCGGACGGCGGATTCGCGCGGCCGTGCCCACGCCGAGGAGGCGTGTCGCCTGCGGACGCCATTCCAGCGCGACCGAGATCGCATCGTGCACTCCAAGGCGTTCCGCCGGTTGAAGCACAAGACGCAGGTGTTCATCGCGCCGGAGGGCGACCACTTCCGCACGCGCCTCACCCACACGCTTGAGGTGACGGGTATTGCGCGCGCTGTGGCGCGCGCGCTCGGGCTCAACGAGGACCTGACCGAGGCGATCGCGCTGGGCCACGATCTCGGCCATCCGCCCTTCGGTCACACCGGTGAGGAGGCGCTCTCTGACGCCCTGGAGGAGCGCACGGGGCGTCGCTTCCATCACAACGAGCACTCCCTGCGCATGGTCGAGCACCTTGAGCGCAACGGCCGCGGTCTCAATCTCAGCGACGAGGTACGCGATGGCATCCTCAACCACACCGGCTCGACCGTGCCCCGCACGCCCGAGGCGCGCATCGTCAAGCTCGTCGACCGCTTCGGATACATCAACCACGACATCGACGATGCGGTGCGCGCCGGCGTGCTCGATCCCGCGCGCCTGCCAACTGGTCCCGTCGAACTGCTCGGCTCCACTGCTGCGCGCCGCATCGACGCGCTCGTGCACGACCTCGTCGAGGAGTCGGCGCGCGTGCGGGACATTCAGCAGACCGCCCCGTACGCCGAGGCGCTGCTCGAGTTGCGTGCCTTCATGTTCGAGGCGGTCTACATGCGCCCGGCGACCGAGACCGAGCGCGCGCGGATCCGCAATGTCGTGCAGTCGCTCTTCACGTGGTATCTCGAGCATCCCGAGGAGGTGCCGGTGGGCGACGATCCGTTTGAGACACGCGTGGTCGATCACGTCGCCGGCATGACCGACCGCTACGCGCTACGCGCCTACCGGGATCGCTTCGAGCCGAGTGCCTGGCGGTTCTAGACGTGGCCGGCCGCATCAACCGCGCGACGGTGGAGAAGGTGCGCGAGCGTGCCGATCTCGTCGAGCTCGTAGCGGCGCGCACCGGCCAAGTGCGCCAACAGGGCATCCGTGCGATGGCGCGCTGCCCGTTCCACGATGAGAAGACCGCGAGTTTCTCGATCGAGCCGGCGCAGAAGCTCTACCACTGCTTCGGCTGCGGCGTCAGTGGCGATGTCTTCAAGTTCGTGATGGAGCTCGAGGCCTGCGACTTTCCGGAGGCGGTCGAGCGCCTTGCCGAGCGGTATGGCGTGCCAATCGAATACGAGGAGCTGTCGCCCACGGAGGCGCGCGAGATCGAGCGCGAGAAGCGCGTCGAGCGCCTGCTGGAGGAGACCTGCGCCTACTACGAGCGCGTGCTGAAGGAGAGTCCCGAGGCCGAGGCGGCTCGTGCGTACCTCGTCGAACGCAAGCTTGGTGCCGATCTGATCGCGCACTGGCGCATCGGGTTCGCACCCGACGCGTGGGAGCGCGTCGTACAGGGCGCCAAGGGCAAGGGCTACACCAACGAGGAGCTGTTGGCCTCGGGTGTCGCCAGCGAAGGACGCAAGGGCCCGATCGATCGCCTGCGCGGTCGCATCGTCTTCCCGCTGTTCGACGGCCGCGGCCGGGTCCGTGGGTTCGCGGGCCGCGTGATGCCCGGTGCGGAGGGGCCCAAGTACATCAATTCGCCCGAGGGGCCGTTCTTCCACAAGGGAAACCTGCTCTATGGCCTGCATCACGCGCGCGGACCCATCGCCAAGAGCGGCCGCGCCGTGATCGTCGAGGGTTACACCGACGTGATCGCGCTCCATGCGGTCGGCGTTGACGAGGCTGTGGCCTCGATGGGCACGAGCCTGACCGAAGAGCAGTTGACCGAGCTGCGGCGCCTCTGCGCCACCCTCGTGCTGGCGTTCGACGCCGATCAGGCCGGACAGGACGCAGCGCTGCGTGGCATGCGTCTCGCCGAGCAGAAGGGCTTTGAGGTGAAGATCGTCCCGCTGCCGGCCGGCCGGGATCCTGCCGAGATCGCTGAGGGCGGCAAAGAAGCCGTCGAGCAGGCGTTTGCCGGCGCCGTGAGCGTGTTGGCCTTCCTGGTCGGCCGCGCGCTTGCCCGCCGTGACGAAGACGGCATCGACGCGGTCTATGCGCAGCTGCGCTCGATCCTGTCTGACGCTCCGCCGACGCCAGACCGGTCCGCGCAGGTTCGCCGTGTCGCGGATGCCCTGCGTCTCGACGCCGAGTTGGAGGCGCGCCTCACGCGCGGCGCTCGGATCGGACAACCCGTGGCCCAGGACGGGGCTCTCGATCGCGCCCGCCGACGCCTCGACCAGCGCACGCGCGTTGAGCGCGAACTGCTTGCCGCGTGCCTGGCCCTGCCCTTCGACGGTCTTGATGCGCTCGCCGAGACGGCGCCGGCGCTGCACGACCCGTCGCACGTGGTGCTCGTTCCGTGGGTCCAGGCCCGTCTGGAGGGGAAGGACCCGGAGACACCACCCGGTGCGGAGGAGGTCGTCGCAGAGCTCTACGCGCTGGTTGGGCGATGGGACCCTGCAGCCGGGATCATGCCCGACGAGGGCGCCGCGCGCGTGGCGCTCCGCGAGCTTGTCCTGCAAGTGCAGCTCCGTGCTGCCGACGACGAGATCGGACCGCTGCGCGTTCGGGTCGAAGACGGGTCGGCGAGTGGGGATGAGATGCGCAGGCTGTCAGAGCTGCAGCGGGTTTCGGAGGTCCTCCGCACCGAGCTGCGCGCCATGAACGTCCCCGATCGCTAGCGCGTCGTACGCCCCCAGATTCGGGCTATGCTTCCGCCGCATTCCTCGGTAGCTCAATGGCAGAGCATCCGACTGTTAATCGGAGGGTTGTTGGTTCGAGTCCAACCCGAGGAGCTGTGGATCTTTCGTGGACGGGCGCGTAGCCGCGCCGTTCGGGCTGTCGAGAGGACGCTCGCACCGAGCAGGCGATCGGTGTGCCGATGTGGAGAATCGATCGCAACGCGCGGTGTGGGGGCGTACAGTGGTCGCATGAAACTCCACCGGATCGTTCTCATCGCACTTCTCGTTATCAGCGCGGTCATCCTCGGCGCCTGTGGCGGGAGCGACTCGACCACCACGACCACCGAGGCAACCGCCACGGCGGCCGATACCGCCGCCGCGGCAACCACAGCCGCGGCAACGACCGACACAACGATGATTACGACCGGCTCGGCAACGTGCGACGACGCGTCGTTGCTCGCGGCCGCGCAAGAGGCGGACCCGACCGTGACGAAGCTTGCCCCGGGCACGAAGTGCGCGGATGGCTGGGCCGTAATCTACCCCGTCAATCCCGACTACGAATTCACTATGGTCCTGCAGGCCGAAGGTCAGATGTGGGTCTACAAGAAGGGCATCGACTGCATGACGATTCCCGCCGTGCTCCAGAAGCTCTGCCAGACCAACTAGGCAGACGGCTGCCGGCAGCGGCAGCAAGGATGCAGAGCGTTCAACAACAGCGGGACGGACACGAGCCGTGCAGCGCACTCGAGTCCGTCCCGCTCGTCGTTGGCGGCGCCTACCGTTGTGCGACGGACAGCGGGTCGCTACGGGTTGAACGCGAGCACGATGAACGCGCCGAAGATGCTCAGGTGCACGACACCTTGAAGCAGGATCGAGCGCCCCGGCACGATCGTCAGGGTGGCCACGGCGACGGTGAGCGCAAGGAGCACGATGGCCGCGTTGGGCAGGCCCAGCGCCAGGTTGTAGTTGAAGAAGAGCGAGATCAGGGCGATCACGGGTATCGTCAGGCCGATGCTCGCCATCACCGATCCGTAGGCGAGATTGAGGCTCTTCTGGACGTCGCCACGCCGGGATGCGCGCAGGGCGGAAATCGCCTCTGGCAGCAGGACGAGGAGCGCGATGCTGACCGCGACGACCGACTGGGGCAGGCCAGCGTCTTCGACGGCGGTCTCGATCAGCGGCGTGGTGAGCTCGGCCAGACCCACCACGGCGACGAGCGAGGTGGCGAGCAAGATCAGGCTGACGCCAGCCTGGCGGCGTGAGGGTCGATCAGTGTGCTCCTCCTTCACCGCTGCAGTGGGGGCCGACGTGGTTTCAGGCTCAAGGAAGAGGTCGCTATGTCGGATCGTCTGCGCGCTGACGAACGCGATGTAGATGGCCAACGAGGCCACCGCCGCGAACACGAGTTGGGCAGGCGAGAAGTACGGTCCCGTGGTCGTCAGCGTGTAGTTCGGGAGGACAAGGCAGAGCGTCGCGAGCGCCGCGATGGCAGCTACTGCACCGCCGACGCCCTCCGGGTTGAAAGTGGCAATGCGCCCGCGGAACGTGCCGATCACCAACGCACCGCCGACGATGCCGTTGCACGCGATCATGGCGGCAGCGAACACTGTGTCACGCGCCACCGTGGCGGTGGTCTCGGGGTGGGCCGACATCAGCACGATGATCAGCCCGACCTCGATGATCGTGACGGAGACGGCCAAGACCAACGAGCCCAGTGGCTCTCCTACGCGATGGGCTATGACCTCAGCGTGGTGCACCGCCTCCAAGACCGCGAGCGCCAACACGACGCCGAAGCCGATCAGGACGCCATTTGGCGGATGCGCGGCGACGCCCAACACAAAGAGCAGCAACGCCGCGATCGGAATCACGGCGTGGCGAGCGTTGGCAGACAGAAGGCGGGGGCGAGCCACGCCTCCATTGTCGGGCGCCTGTCGGACGCTGCTACGCCGAGATGGGCAGCGCGCCGATCGCGCCCGATTCGCTCATCGCCGCGATCTCGCACTCGGTGTATCCGAGCTCGGCGAGGACGTCCTCGGTGCAGGAGCCTTTGGCGAGGCCCGCATGGCGAACGGAACCAGGGGTGCGCGACAGGCGCGGCGTCACGGCCGGCTGCAGCAACTCGCCGTCGCCATGCGGATTCTCCACCGGTGCGAGCGAACCGCGCTCGATCACGTGCTCGTCGCGGATCAGCTGCTCGGCGCTGTAGACCGGCCCCGCGGCCGCGCCGGCGTCGGCCAGGATCTGCACTGCATCGGCCCACGTGTGGCGGAGCGTCCACTCGGTGATGAGGGCATCGAGCGCGTCGACGTGCTCGATGCGGTCGGCATTGGTGGCAAACCGGGGATCATTGACCAGGTCGTCGCCGCCGACGACTCCGAGGATGCGCTTGGCGACCGAGTCGGCCGAGCCGGACATGCAGATCCAGCCGTCGGAGCACTGGTAGACGTTGCGGGGAGCGGAGAACCAGAGACGCGAGCCAATCCGCTGATCGGACACGCCCGTGCGGTTCGTGATCGCCGGGCCGGGGCCGACGACATCGAGCATCGACTCCAGCAGCGTGGCGTCGATGACCTGTCCCTCGCCGGTGAGATCACGGTGACGGATCGCGGCGAGCACGGAGAATGCCGACAGGGCACCGGTGATCTCGTCGGCCAGTGCGACCGGCGGCAGGGTGGGCGGCCCGTCGGCCTGTCCTGTGGTGTACGCAAGCGTCGACATCGCCTCGGCGATCGTGCCGAAGCCGGCGCGCGAGGCGTACGGTCCGTCCTGGCCGAAACCGGTGACGCGCAGGATCACGAGACCCGGGTTCTCGCGCAGCAGGACCGTCTCCGGGTCGAGACCGAGACGCTCCATGGTGCCGGGGCGGAAGTTCTCGATCAGGACGTCGGCGGAGCGCACGAGGCGCATCAGCACGTCCTTGCCGTCCTCAGACTTGAGGTCGAGCTCGATCGGGCGCTTGTTGCGGCCGACATGGCGCCAGTAGTACCCGTCGGCGCCGTCGCGCTCGCCGAGGTTGCGGGCGCCATCACCATCACCGACACGCTCGACCTTGATCACCTCGGCACCGAAGTCGGCGAGGCGGCGAGCTGCACTTGGGCCGGCGAAAACGGTAGCGAGATCGATAACGCGCAGCCCGCGCAGCGGGCCCTGATGCAGCTCAGCAGTCATGTCAATGCGCTCCTGTGGGGAGGACCTGGTCGAACGCGGCAAGGACGCGATCCGCGGTCTCGCGGTTCGCATTGACGCCCAGCATGCCGACGCGCCAGATCGGGGGAGCGGTGGGGCCGAGGCCACCACCGACTTCGATGTTGAACTCGTTGAGCAGTCGGCCCTGGATCGCCTTGCCGTCGATGCCCTCGGGCACACACACGGCGGTCAGCTGCGCCAGTTGGCAGGACGGATCGGCGAGGAGGTCGAACCCGCGCTCGCGGAAGCCGGCCTGAATGTAGGCGCCGGCATCGGCATGGCGATCGAAGCGGTTCTGCAGGCCTTCCTCGAGGCCGAGGCGCAGCGCCTCGTCGAGCGCGTAGTAGCCGAGGTTCGGGGTCGTGTGGTGGTACGTCATCGGTCGATCGACCCAATACTTGATCAGCTCGGCGATGTCCATCGAGTACGGGACGGGCATGCCGTTGCGGCCGAGGCGCTCGATCGCACGGTTCGAGATCGTGATCGGCGAGAGCCCAGGGGGAGCCGCGATGGCCTTCTGGCTGCAGCCGTAGGCGTAATCGACGCCCCAGGCGTCGGTCTCGATCGGCATGGCACCGATCGCCGTGACGCAGTCGGCGAAGAGCAGCGCGTCGCTCCCCTGCGCACGCATCGCCTCACCGAGCTCTTGCAGCGGGTGGGCCACGCCGGTCGAGGTCTCGGCGTACACGACGCAGACCATCACGGCCTCCGGGTGCTGCTCAAGGGCAGCGAGGATCTCGTCGTTGGGGACGTGGCGGCCGAAGGGTGCGTCCAGCGCGACCAGATTGGCGCCACGGCGTCGCACCATTTCCTGGATGCGGTTGCCGAAGAAGCCACCGCTCGCGGCGATGACGGTCTCGCCTGGCGCCACGAGATTGAGTAGACCAGCCTCCATGCCGCTCATGCCGCTCATCGAGAGGGTCAGCGAGACGCCATCCTGGCGGCCGTAGTACGTCGCGATCATCTCAGCGAGGATCGGCAGGCGATCCCAGAAGTTCGGATCGAGGTGCGAGATGAGCGGCTTCTTCATCGCCTCGAGCACACGGGGGTCGACATTCGACGGACCGGGGCCGGCCAGCAGGCGGGTCGGCGGGTTGTAACTCTCGAAGATCGTGTGCTCGGGTGCGGTTGCGCTCACTACGTGACTCCTGGATCGATTGAAGTCAGTCTATGGTGGCGGTCCCATAACTTCCATACTGATTTTTCAGAATGTAGTTAGGCAAATTCCTATTAGTTGGCTAGCCGACGGACTGCACACCGGCCGCGATACCGGCCATGGTGGTGAGCAACGGCTGCCGGACCGATTCGTCGCCCGCTTCGAGACGCCGCAGCAAGTCGGTCTGAATCGCGCTGAGCGGATCGATCCACGGATTGCGGTGGGCGAGGCGCGCGCGAAGCTCGGGCCGGCGTTCGTACAGCGACTCCTCGCCGGTGATTGCGAGAATGGCCGCCTCGGCGGCGACGTGTTCGGTTCGAATGGCCGTCCAGATGCGCACGGCATCCGGGTCGTCACAGAGGGCGAGGTAATCGTCGGCAAACGACAGGTCGGTCCGGAACAGCGCGGCCTCGAGCGCCGAGATGATCGCCCGAAATTGCGGCCAGTCGGCGCGCATCGCTCGCTGGAGGGTGACATCACCCGCAGCCAGCGCCGTTCCCGCACCAAACCAGGCGGGCACGAGCACGCGGGTCTGGGTCCACGCCATCACCCACGGAATCGCCCGTAGGCTGTCGGCACTGCCCGAAGCACGGCGTGCCGGACGCGAGCCGAGCTTCATGTCGTCGGCCAGGCCAACGGGCGTCGTCGCCATGAAGACCGCGGCAAAGGCGGGATCATCGAGCAGCGATCGCCATGCTGCACGTCCAGTGTCCGCGAGGAGGTCCATCTGTTCGCGCCAGTCGGTGGGAACGGCATCGTCCGCGTCGCGGGTCGCGGCGATGACGGCGCCCGACAACACCTGCTCCAATGCGCGCCGCGCCAGGACCGGGTGTGCCAGCTTCGAGCGGGCGGCTTCGCCCTGTTCCGTCAGGCGTAGGCCACCGCTGGCGGCCCCAGCCGGAAGGGCGCGGGCGATTTCGTCGGGCGGTGCGGCGCCGCGGGCGGGGGAACCGCCACGGCCATGAAACGCACGGAACCCAATGCCATGGCGCTGGCAGACCGCGACAAGGTCCTCCTGTGCGCGCCAGATACGCCACTGCGCACCGATGAAGCCTTCTTCCTTCCCGCCATCAGAATGTCCGAGCATCACCTCCAATCTCCCACCCGTCGCGTCGATGTGCGCGCGAAACGCTGGTGTCGCGAGCACCGTGTCCGCGATCTCGGTGGCGCTGCGCAGCGAGGCGCCGGATTCGAAGAGTGGCACCACGGGCACTTCCTGCAGGCCGCTGTGATGAAGGAGCCACGTGGCCGCCATGACGTCTTCGGGCGCCTCGCAGCCGGAGATCACCAGCGAGCGCAGGGGGGAAGTGCCGAACGCATCGCGGAGGTGCGCCGCAGCGTCGAGGGCGGTAACGGCCCGAAGGTCTGGTGCCTCTGACGTCGGGCTCGCGTTGGGGAGACGGCCGATAGCATCAGCGATGTGAGACGCGCGCGCCGGGCCGTTGAGCCCCATGACGCCGGGCAGCAGCGCATCGACGGCCTCGCCCAATTCGCGCGCATGCAGGCGCACGTCGATTTCCAGTAGGTGCAAACCGAAGATGCGCGCTTGCCAAACGAGGCGATCGAGCGAGGGTGTGGCGCCTGGCGCAGCATCGCGAACCGCGCAGAGATCTTCGATCAGCGTGGCGGCATCGCGATAGATCCAGGAGGGGTCGACATCGACGTCATCGAGGGCGCGCATCGTCCACGTGAGTCGATCGCGGATCAGACGCAGCTTGCGGCGCAGAGGTTCGTGGGCATAGGCGCCGCCTTCGTCGCCGCCACCCGGCAACGACGTGGCATCGCGCGCGATCGATACGAGCAGCGCAGCGGGGTCGGTGTAGCGCGACGCCTCGGAGTGCAGGCGGGAGGCAGCCACGACACGATCCCGCATCAGTCGAAGCGCGGCACGGCGAGCTTCGACGACGGCAAAGCGCACCGTGTCGCCGGTGGCGGATGGATTGCCGTCCATGTCGCCGCCCGCCCACTGCACAAACGAGATCGGCGGGCGCGTGAGGGCAAAACCGAGGTGGCGCTCGAGCGCCATCGCGACATCGGCCGCAGCGTCGTACAGCGCCGACTCCACGAGGAAGACGGTCCGGCGGATCTCTTCTTCGACGGGCGGCCGACTCCGACGGACCTCGTCGGTCGCCCACCAGGCCGCGATCGTCTCCTGCGCCTCGGCCAATGCCTGTACAAGCGCATCGGGTCCGAGGGCTCGATCAACGTCATCGAGTTGTTCCGTCAGGCGGTGAAGCTTGTGCAAAACGGCGCGGCGCGTGGCGTCGGAGGGATGCATGGTGAGCACTAACTCGACGTGCAAATCATCAAGATGCGAGCGAAACGTCTCGGGTGAGCCGATCTCCTCGATCGCGTGCTCGAGCGATGCATGGCGCGCGGTCGACGTCTGGAGGCGGCGAACACGCTCGCGCTCCTCGGACAGGTTGGCGACCTGAAGCCGCATCAGGAGTGCCTTGGCGATTGAGCCGGCGGCACTGCGATCGAAGAGGGCGGTCTCGCTCCGTAACTGGTTTGCCGCCTGCGCATCCCCGCTGCGTGCCCGTCCGGCCAGGGCATGCAGCCGCACGACGCCGTTGACGATCTCGTCGCCCTCGGTCTGGGTTATCGCCTCGAACAGCAGACGCTCCAACAGGGCGTCGTCGCCCGCCAAGGTGCCGAGAGCAAGGTCCGAGGCGGGCACGGCCACGGCTACCCCAGCAGCTCGGCGCGACGCACGACGTTCTGGGCCATCTTGATCGAGGCCGCATCGATCAGCCGACCGTCGAGCGAAACAGCACCGCGACCCTCGGCGGCAGCCTCGTCCATGGCGGTCATGATGCGGCGGGCGCGGTCGATCTCCTCGGGGAGCGGCGAGAAGATCTCGTTGGCCATCTCGATCTGCGACGGGTGGATCGCCCACTTGCCTTCGCAGCCCAGAGCAGCCGCTCGGCGCGCAGCCATCTTGTAGCCGTCGGGATCACTGAAGTCGCCGAACGGACCGTCGACGGGCCGTAGACCATTGGCGCGACACGCCACGATCATCCGCGACAGCGCGAAGTGCCACGGATCGCCCCAGTGCAGTTCGCGATTGCCGTTAGGATCGGCATCGGTGAGCACCGCGTACTCCGGGGTGACACCACCGATCACGACCGTGCGGGCGCGCGTAGAGGCCGCATAGTCGGCAACACCGAACGAGAGCGCCTCAAGGCGGTCCGGGCACGTGCGCGCGATCGCCTCAACGTTGGCCATCCCGGGCGCGGTCTCAATCAGTGCCGTCAGCGGGATCGGGTCGTAGCCGTAGGCCTGCTCGATCTGCGACAGGAGCATCGCCACGAACTCCAAGTCGGAGGGGGCACCGACCTTCGGCACCAGGATCATGTCGAGCTTGTTTCCGACCGCCTCAACGATCTCGATGATGTCGCGGTAGGCCCAGTAGGTATCGAGCCCGTTGATACGGACCGACGTCGCGGTCTTCGACCAGTCCTGCGACTGCAAGGCCTCGATGGCGTTCTTGCGCGCCTGGATCTTGTCGTCGGGTGCGACGGCGTCCTCGAGGTCGAGAAAGACGATGTCGGCACCGGCTTCTGGCGCCTTCTCCAACATGCGGAGATTCGAGGCGGGGACGGCGAGTTCGGAGCGGTGGAGGCGGTCACGGTTCTGCATGCCCTCAACGGTACGGCACCAATTCATGGACAACCAGCAGGTAATGCGGAAAGATTCATAAGGCAATGGCTATGACACTCTCCCAGCTGCGCACGTTCATCGCGGTCGCCGAGGACGGCTCGGTGCGCGCGGCGGCCGAGCGACTCCACGTGTCGCAGCCGTCGGTGTCGGGGTCCATCGCCGCGTTGAGCGAGGAGGTTGGTGTCGCCTTGACCGAGCGCGACGGGCGCGGCATGAAGCTGAGCCCCGCCGGTGAGGCATTCCTACCCCACGCGATCGAGGCGCTCGGACTGCTCGAGCTGGGTACCCGGATGGCGCAGAGCGCCGCCAGCAAGGTGAGCGCCACCGTGCGCATCGCCGCCGTCTACACCGCAGCGGAGTCGCTGCTGCCACCGCTCCTCCGGTCGTTTCGCGAGGCGCACTCCGACATTCCGATCCAGCTCGAGATCGGCAACCGCGAGTTCGTGCTCGACCTGCTCGCATCGCGCAACGCCGACATCGGCATCGGTGGCCGCCCGCCGGAAGATGGTTCGCTCGAAGGGACGATCATTGCCCGCAACGAGCACATCATCGTCGCAGCTCCCGACCATCACCTCGCCGGAGCCGGCAAGGTGTCGGTACGTGACCTTGCGGATGAGACGTGGCTGGTTCGCGAAGAGGCCTCAGGCACCCGCCGACTGGTGGACGAGTACCTCGCGGCCGCGCACATCACACCGCCCGTGACGACCATCGGATCGAACTCCGCCGTGGCCGCAGCAGCCATGGTCGGCCTCGGGGTTGGACTCGTCCCGTTGGTCTCGGTCGAGCACCAGATTGCCTCGGGGCAGCTCGTGCGGCTCGCGGCGGATCCGCCGCCGCCGTCGCGCGACTGGTACGCGCTCCTCCCGGCGCGCCGGCCCAGTCCTGTGGCGCGCGTCTTGGCAGATTTCCTCAGCGCGCGCTGAGAAAGTCGACGATCCGCGCGGCCACCTGATCAGGGGCCTCGCAGTGGAGCCAGTGCCCCACCCCGGGGACCTCCTCGAGATCGAGGCCCGCGGGGAAACGATCCTCGAAGCCACGGAAGCACGCACACCTGATGCAGCCGTCGTTGGCGCCGTGGAGCATCAACGTCGGGACGAGCACGTCGCCGGTGGACGTCGTCGCCTCGAAGTCATCTCGATACCAGCCGTGCACGGCCTCGCCGACACCGTGCTGGGCCAGGACAGCCTTTACGGCGGGCCACTCCGCGCGCTCGAGGCCAGGCGACCACTCGGCGTGGAGTTGGTCGAGCCAGACGGGATCCGCTGCGAGCGTGGCTGCACCGCCGGAGTAGGCCAGAATCCAGGCGTAGGCGGCGGTCTTCTGTTCCTGCAGATCGCGGCGACGTGCCGCAAAGCCCGCGGGGTGCGGAATTGCGAGCGAGACCACGCGGGTGATCCGCTCGGCATGGTCTGCACCGAGGTCGAGCGCGACACAGCCGCCCCAGTCGTGTCCGACGACGGGCGCGCGCTCGAGTCCAAGTGCATCAAGCACGGCCAGCATGTCGTGTGCGACGGCCTTGGACTGGTAGTTGTCGACCGGGCTGGACGGTAGATATCCCGGCAATGCCGGCACGATGCATCGAAACCCCGCTGCGGCGAGGCGGGTCACGAGGGGTGTCAGGCCGATCGGTGCGTCGGGGAACCCGTGCAGGACGAGCACGGGCTCGCCCTCGCCCATCTCCCAGACCGCGAGGTCGCCACGCGCCGCAACGATGCGTGGTGCGTCGTCGAATACGCCCATCAGACGGCCGAGTAGCCGCCGTCGACCGGCAGAATCGCGCCGGTCAGCCAGCGCGCATCGTCCGAGGCAAGGAAGAACGCCGCACCTGCAATATCCTCCACCTCTCCGAGGCGGGCCATCGGTGTGCGTGCCTCAAGCGAGGCGAGGCGCTCTGGCGCATCCCACATGTCGCGCGTCATGGCGGTGCGCACCCAGCCCGGGGCGATCGCGTTGACGGTGATCATCTCCGGAGCCAGCTCAATCGCGAGTGTGCGCGTGAGCTGCACGACCGCGCCCTTGCTCATGTTGTAGTGGAGGCCGGTCTGCACACCCGTAATGCCGGCAATCGAGGCGAGCGTGATGATGCTGCCGCCGCGACCCTGTTCGACCATCACCCGCGACGCTTCGCGGCATGTCCACCACATGCCGTCGACGTTGACGGACTGGACGCGCTTGTAGTCGTCCCAAGGCTCGTCGCGCAGTGGGTGGGCCTTGGGGGAGATACCGGCGTTGGCAACCGCGATGTCGAGCCCACCAAAGGCCTCCCGCGCTGTGTCCATCGCGCCGATTACCTGATCGCCGTCGCGCACGTCGCACGGGACGAAGAGGGCCTTGCCGCCACGCTCTGCGATCAGCTCGTGCGTCGGGGTCGATTCTTCCCAGCTGCCGACCACCGCCGCCGAGGTGATGTCGGCACACACGACGCTGGCGCCTTCGGCGGCGTAGCGGAGTGCGATTGCCCGCCCGTTGCCGCTGGCGGCACCGGTGATCAGGGCGACCTTGCCCTGAAGTCGCTGGTCGGTCATGTCAGTCTCCCTCTCCTCGTGTCTCAGCGGCGAGCACCGCGTCGTGACCCCCGTCGAGGCGGATCGTCGTGCCGTTCAGCGACGGCGTCTGTCCCGACAGGATGACCTGCGTCATCGCTGCGACCTCACCGGCGGGGACGTCGCTGGCGACGGCGATGGCGTTGATGGTGACCGTGGGCAGTGCTGCCGCTACCTCGACGAGCATGGTCAGTCCGGCACCGATGACAGAGCGAGCGCCGTCCAGGTGGTCCGGGTGGATGGCGTCGGCGGGACAGATGATGGCGATGCGCACCGGCTGTTCAAGCTGCGCTGCGGCCTTGGCAACGAGCAGGGCGAACGAGACGGTCGTGTCAGCCAGCTCGGCGAACGCCTCGGTCGGCATCGCACCGATCGGGCCGGCGGGAGCGGGGAGGGCGACGATCGCGATCTGGTCGGGCCGGTGGGTGCCAATCGCCGCCGTCGCGGCAGCCACCTGATCGAGCGGCGCGACATCCACCAGCGCGCGTGCGATCACACAATCGGTGCCCACGGTCAGAAGTGTCATCGCCCGACCTCCGGGGCAGTCTGCCAGCCGGTTGACGACGCGCGCATGCCCGCGTCGATCAGCAGGCCGACGCCGGTAATGCGTGCCGCGTCGTCACCGGCCAGAAATGCGGCCGCACCGGCGACGTCCTGTGCTCGCACCGTTGCTCCGAGCGGCGGCGGCAGCCAGCTCTCCGTGGTCCCAGGCTCTCGCCGGCCGCTGGTCGTCGTGACCATGCCGGGAGCGGTATCGCCGGGACAGATCGCGTTGACGCGGATGCCCTGGGGACCCCATTCGGCGGCAAGACAGCGCATCAGCGCGAGCACCATGCGCTTGGTGATCGAGTAGCCCGCGATCGACGTCTCACCCCACACACCGGCGTCGGAGCTGGTCATCAGCAACGACCCCCGGGTGGCGGCAAGCGCCGTCTGCGCCGCGCGTGCATGGCGATGGACCGCCAACACGTTTACCTCCAGCATGTGGAGCCAGTCGTCGGCCTCTGTGTGCGGGAGATCGGCATCGGCGATGACGCCGGCATTGAGGATCGCGCACTCGAGTCCGCCGAGTTCCGCCACCGCAACGGCGACGGGGTCGTGCGCGGCGTCGGCGGCGTCGCCGATCACAGCGACGCCATTGATCTCCTCTGCGATGGCCTCCGCGCGTTCGCGTGAACGACCGGCGACAGCGACGGTCCAGCCGTCGGCGGCAAGGCGGCGGCAGATGGCCGCGCCGATGCCAGAACTCCCTCCGGTGACGAGGGCTCGCCGTGTCACGCAGTGACTCCCAGCGGCCGGCGAGCGGCGAGGCGTGCGGCGAATCGTCCCATGCGACGCGGATCATCGCCGATCACATACGGGACATCGGGGCCGGTGGAGAGGGCGATCGCCAGTGCGCCATCGTGCAAGGCGATCCCGATGCCGAGCGGGGAGCGCAACGCTGCAGCGCGCGCGGAGATCGGTGCGACCACGCTGAGTGGCACGGCCTCCTCCTCGAAGGCGGCAGCGACGGCGCGAATCACCTCGGCATCATCGCTCGCGAGGACAACGGTCGGAGGGCTCATGCGCCCCTCGCGTGCAGCAACACAAGCCCGACGGCCACAGCTGCTCGAGGACCGTGTTGACCGAGGACGTTGCCACGGGCAATGGCAAGATCGAGATCGGTAAGCTCGAGCGACACCTCATCGACGACCTCAGCGTCTTCGGCACAGCCGCCGACGAGGATCGCCAGCTCGCCCGGCGGCAGCCCGCCGACCGCGTCGATGGCGCGCCGGAGGTTGCCTGCGATGACGTCGCGCTTAGCCGCCCGGCGGAGTCGCCCCCACAGCTCAGGTGCGAGGTCGGCGGTGAGCGGATCGAGCGATCCCTCACGGCGCTCGCTCACACAAAGATGGGCGACCGTGTGCGCTGGTGCCGGGTGCGTGAGAAACGTGCGCCCGCCGTCCTCGTGGCGGAGGATGAATGGCGTCTCCACGTGGACGCTCGGGAGTTGCTTGGCGCGTTCGGCGCGCAGCGGGTCGATGCCGAGGAGGGCACCGCAGATGCGATCGACCAAGACGCCCGCACCCGCGGCGGCGACCGCTCGCGTGCCCCCCGCCAGCTCGACGTGGAGGTCGACGGTGCCGCCACCTATGTCGATCACGATGGGTGCGTGCCCAGCCCCTGGTGTGGTCGACGCACCCGCCACGGCCGCAGCGGTCTCTGCCGCCGCCACGATGACCTCGGCGTCGGAGCGCTCTGCGAGTGCCCGTTCGAGTCCGGTGTCGCCACGCTCGGCAAGCACGGCCAGGCCCACGGCGCGACGCTGGTGGAGCTGCAGCGCCAGCGCGGCATTGTCCTCGGTGCGCGGCAGCGCCGTCCAAAACGCATCGAGCAGCGTTGCGTCCACGCCATCCACGGCGATCACGTCGCCCAACCCTGGCGGCCGGGTGCCGATATCGATGGCGACGGTGGAGCCATCACGCAAGGTCGCCATCCGCGCGGCCTCGCGTGTGGAGCCGCCACCGGAGGCCTCGCGCCGGACGGCGATGGCAGCGCGATGGCCGACGAGAGCGCGGGCGGCATTGCGGGCGCCGCGGGCCCGTTGGGGATCAAGCGACAGCAGCACCGCCAGCCGCAACGGGTCGGCTAGCTGCGTGACGGCGCCTCCGAGTGGCGCGACCTCAACAGCTGCCCACGCGCCACGCGGCAAGGTTGCGGCATCGGCGACCTCGTCGATGATGGGCAGCGAGCCGTCAACGCGGTTCCCGATGAGAACGCCGTCATCACCGGTGACGACCAGCGCCACGATGTTCCAGCCCACCGCGCGAGCGGCATTGAGTTGCGCAGCCGCGTCGTCGTAATCGATGGGGCCGACAATCGGAACAACCGGCAGACCGAGTGGCTCGCCCATGAGGTCTTCTAGGTCGATCAGCTGGCCCGCCGCGGCGCCGACGCCCGACGGCGTGGCGCTGACAGGCCGGGCGATACCCACACCTCCCAGATCGTGCGTGTCATCGGCAGAGAGCTCGCGCAGGCCCGTCTCGACGGGATGCAGATCGGCCAGCAGGATGCGGTGCGGTTGCTCGCCCAATCGCCGGCTGGCGCGTTCGATCAGATCAAGCACACCCTGCGCCGATTCGGCGGTGCCCTTCGCGCCGGTCGTGGGCCCGCGGGTCACGCTCAGATGCTCTGGCTCGCGACCCGGGATCAGCCGCGCGAGTGCGACCTCCGTCGTGGCATTGCCGACATCGACGCCCGCGACGAGCACGTCAGGAGATCAGCCCGCGGCGGCGATAGTGCCCGATGGCCTCGCGGACGAGTGCGGCACACGTCGTGCCGCCGCCAGCCTCGAGTTCTGCGGCGATCGCCTCGAGCTCCGCCACCGATGAGCGTCCGGGGCGGAGGGCGTCGTAAAAGCGCAACACGTCGTCGTCGGAGAACAAGGCGAGCTCGGCTCCACGACGGAGATTGTCGGCGAGCTGAGGATTACCACCCTGCTCGGCAAACGCTGCCTGCCGGCGCAGCGTGTCGGGATCGACGGCTGCATCAGCGGCGGTGACCACGCCCGAGCGGATGTCAGCAACGGTCAGCTCGTCTGCCGTCCGCCCGGTCTGCGACCGGACATCGCCACGATTGTGCTCGCCTAGGGGATACCTCAGCTCGGCCACGAGACCTCCACGGCCTGCGGGTCACCCTCGCGCAGGCATTGGCTCTCGCGGTTGATCAGCGCGACCACCTTGGCGTGGTAGCGCGGGCCCATGGGCTCACCCGATTCCGGCAGCAGGACGGGCGAGGGCTTTTCGCCGCGGGCATGCCGGGCGGCGTTGCGACCCATCAACCGATAGCGCGAACCGTCGATGAGCGGGGCCATGCTGAGCAGTTCGAGATTGGCGAGCACCGGGAGATCGGCGCGGTGAATAAGTGCCGTGCCCTTGCCTTGGATCGCGAGTGCGATGCCACTGCCCGACAGGTTGGCTGCGGTCCAGCCGATCATTCCGAGGTCGAGCGAGTGCGTCACCCGCACGACGCGGGCGGCGACGCCCTCCTCTTCGATGCCCGCGAGGAGCTGCCGCAGCGCCTCGGCCACCGTCAGGCCCGAGAGCGTGAGCCAGACGTCGCTGCCGAAGGCGGGGGAGAGCCCGATCACGACTTCGTCCGGGCGTGGTCGCACCGCGGCGGGTCCGGTCTCGGTCAGGATCACGCAGCCCCGGTGCGGAGCCTGTTCCGCCAGTAACTCGGCGTGGGTGCGCGACTGGCGGACGCACGCAATCTCGTCGAGGCGCTCGCGCGACGGGCGGTAGCCCGTGCCCGGTCCTGCGTAGTCGTTGGGATCCGTTAGCGCACTCAAGACACTCATGTCCTCGCCGAAGATGGCGGAGGTCTGAAGGTGATCGCCAAAGAGGCGCTGCCGCGTCATCTCGAGCACGCGCTCGGCCTCAAGGTCAAAGCCACGGAGGGAAAGCGCCCGCACCACATCGACGGCGGTGATCTCGCGCTCGATGATCGCGTCGCCAGCCCGAGCGGTCTCGTCGGTCTGGTGCTCGGACACATCGAGGCTGCCATGGGCGCTCACGACACGCTCGAGTTCTGCATCGTCGAACGTCATGAGGTCGAGCTCGTCGAGGACCGCTCGGCAGGCCTCGGCAGCGCGGCGACGCAACGGCAGCAGCGTGGCGTCGTCCTGCGAGCGCAGCGCACCCTCGAAGCCCCAGTCGCGTTGGATCATCAGGTAGTCGTCGATGTCCTCGGCGTTGAAGTTGCTCGCGCCGAAGGCGTTGTCGTAGCTGGGGATCGAACCGAAGCCACTGAACAAGAAGTCGGATCCGGCGAGCAGGAGCGGGAGGGTGTGGGCGGTGCGGCGAATGTCCGACGCGCTCATCTGCGTGTCGTTGCCGGTGCAGGACTCCAGGCCGTAGAGCGTGGCCATCACGTTCTCCGCGAGGATCTCCCGCATGCCGTTTGGCACCGAGCCGGTAACGTTAATGCCGTCGATGCCGCCGTTCTGGGTTCCCTGTGAGCCTGCCGCGCGCGTGACGGCTACGCAACGGGCCTCAAGGTAGAGCAGGGACTTCCCCTCGGCTGCGCCCATCAGCACCTCGGCGCCCGACCCCGAGGTGAAGCGCATCTTGAGGCCACGGGACGCGTAGGACGATGCAAGCAGCGCCTTCGACCACGGCGTGTCATCGCCATCGAGGAAGACGCGCTCGGTGCCGTAGACCGACACGGTCTCCGCGTAGGTCGTGAGGCCACGCAGTCCGAGCTCGAGCTCGGTCTTCTCCTCGACACTGCACTGGGTGAGCGCGCCCGGTGCCGGTACCTGGCTGCCGATCAGAAGGGCCAGCGCGACCAACGGTGCGTCGCGCAGCACGGGCACGGTGGCCTCGAGCTCGCGGAAGCCGAGGGACACGGCGCTGGCCGCGTCGGCAGCGATCAACAGCGGATGGTCGATGCGGTTCGTCACGTGTGCCTGAATCGATGGCGTACGGCGGGCCCGCATCTTGGCCATCGCCTGCATCAGCTCGAGCGGACTCAGGAGACCGAGCACGCGAGCCACCTTGCCGGGCGTCATGCCCTCGACGAGGCGCAGGATCTCGATGCGCGGAACCTCGGTGCTGCAGATCATGCGTGCGAAGAGCAAGTCGTCGAGCGCCATCGCCTCTTCCGCGACAGCCGCATTGATGCCGTGCTCCGCGAGGAAGGCATCGATTAGGTCGAAGCGCTCCTCGGAGATACCGTCGATCTCAACCACACGACCGGCTTCGATGCGGATCGACGGCTCCGGGTCATTCGGGCTGTCAAACGCAATCAGGCCGAGTTCGGGATACTCCGGCACAACGACGTCGCGACTGATCGGGCGCGTGGCGTAGAAGGCGCTGCGCTTCGACTCTCCCGGGGTCGGTGCCATGTGGCGATCCTACCCGGTTTCCCACGCTCGAAACAGGATTTCGTCACGATGCTGTCGGCAGTGTTGTCACAAACCTGCGAGCATTCCCGCATGGCAGCGATGCGCGCAGGAGTTGCTCAGTCGACGGTGCTCGCCGTCGTCGGCGATTCGGCCAGCGGCAAGACGACGCTGACGCGCGGCCTTGCTCGGGTCCTCGGCGAGGAGCAGGTCGCGCACGTGCCGTCCGACGACTACCACCGCTACGACCGCGCGCAGCGCAGGGTGATGGGCATCACGCCGCTCGATCCCGACGCCAACTACCTCGACATCATGGCGCAGGATCTTGAGGCGTTGACGATGCAGCGGGCGGTCCTCAAGCCGACGTACCGGCACACGGATGGCACCCTCGGTCCGCCGGAGTACCTGCAGCCTGCGTCCTACACGGTGGTTGATGGCCTGCTCTGCCTGCAGACCGACGAGCTGCGGCGCCGCTTCGACTGCACGGTTTACATGGATCCGCCAGAGGAGATCCGCCGTTCGTGGAAGCTGTTGCGCGACACCACGCGCCGCGGCTACACCACGGACGAGGTGCTTGACGAGATGGATCGACGCGAGCGTGATTCGGTCAAGTGGGTGCGCCCACAGCGCGCGTTTGCCGATCTGGTGATCACCTTTCGGCAAGGCAAGAATCCCGTCGATAAGAATCTCGATGCAGAGATCTTGTTGCGCCCGACCGTGCCGCATCCGGATATGGCGGGTCTGAGGGGCGACGGCGAGGATGACTTCACGATTATCTCGCCGCCCCACGGCGAGCAGCCTCTGAAGGTGCCGGGGCTCCTGCCGCCCGGGCGGGCACAGGGGATCGGGGGGGCCATCTGGGGTCGCCTGCACTTCGCCCGCCACCTGCAGCTTGACCGGCTCGGGCAGTTCACACGCGGCATGGATCTCTACCGTTCCGACGCGCTGGCGATTACCCAGCTGCTCGTGCTGTATCAGCTGGTCACGGCACGCGCCACGCGGGCACTCGACGTGGCTGGCGCCCCTGGTCGCAGCGCGGACATCACGCAGCAGTAGCTACGGGATCGGAGCGTCGCTGATGCCGCCTTTGCGGGAGACGCCGAGGTGTGCGCCGAAGATCACGCCGATGATGATCGGCGGCATGAACGTGAGCGCACGCTCGAGCAGCACGCCGGCAACGACTGCGGTGTGATCCCCACCGAACGCCACGAGCAGTCCCGTCATCCCGAGCTCGACGAAGCCAACCCCACCTGGCGTGATCGGGATCAGGAGGAGGAGGCGCGTGAGTGACCACGCCACGAGGATCTCCTGCCAGGACAGCTGGTCGGCGCTGGCACCGCAGACCCGCAGCGCGGCGACCACGCAGGCGAACACGGCAAGGTTCGAGAGGAGCGTTGCGAGCAACAGGCCAAGCCAGCGCCTCCGAAGGACGTCGATCCCCTCACGACGGAAGCCGACGAGGTGCTCACCCCAATCGCCCGCTGGTCCCCGACGAGCGAGACGCAGGACCGGAGCTGCGAGTCGGGCAGCGATGGCACCGGCCCGGCGCGCGGAGTCGTCGCTGCGAATCACGCCCACGATGACGCCGCCGATGCCGATCAGCAGCACGAGCGCGGCCAGCGCGAGCAGGAGCAAGCCCGTCTCGCGCCGGCCATCGAGCTGCAGCAGCACGATGCCAAGCGGCGGCAGCACGACGAAGAAGAAGCCATTGAACGACCCCACCAGCGTGAGGGCCACGGCGATGGCGTGCGGTGAGAAACCCCAACGACGATAGAGCGCCACCTGTGCGCCGGCGCCGAGCGCATCCCCGCCGGGAACCGCGTGCGAAAACGCCGCCGCGATCTGTGACGTGGAGAGGGCGCGGCGAAAGCCCAGCCCCGGCAGTGCGGCCTGGAGCGGTGGTGCGAACGTCAGAACGTTTGCGATGGCCAGAGCGACGAGCAGCACGATGTCACGGGGAGAGAGGCGCTGGAACTGATCGATCACGCTGCCGTACGACGCGACTTCGGGCAGCACAATCAAAAACGTGCCGGCGATAATCAGCACACCGAGTGTGCCGATCACGAGGTGGGTCGGCTTGACGCGGGCCACAGCGACAGGGTACGGGCACCGCCACCTATCCTGTGACTCGGAGGGGCGTAGCTCAGCGGTTAGAGCAGCCGGCTCATAACCGGTTAGGCCCTGGTTCGAATCCAGGCGCCCCTACTGCGACCCGCGCTGGCATCCTTGGCGCATGGACGCGCGTGTCACTCGTCGCGGGTTTCTGGCAGCGTCGTTCGTAGCGGCTTCGTTGGGACCAGGCGCACTCGCAGCTTGCGGCGACCAGCGCGTGGCGACGCGTCCTCTACGCGGCATCGTGACCCGCTGGGATACCGATCCTTGGTCGCTCGGGTCGTACTCCGCACTTCCCGTTGGCACGTCGCCGACAGTGCGCAACACGATTGCCGACAGCGTTGTGGATGGTGGCCTGGTGTTGGCGGGCGAGTATGCCAGCACCACCCATCCAGCGACGGTGCAAGGCGCCTATGCGTCCGGACGGCACGCCGCAAACGTGCTCATGGCGGATTACGGGGACATCGCTGGCGACACCGTCGTGGTTATCGGCGCTGGCGTCGCCGGGCTCGCCGCCGCGCAACGTCTCGGGGCCGCCGGCGCCAAGGTGATCGTGTTCGAGGCACGAGACCGGATCGGCGGGCGCATCGATACCGACACCTCGTGGGGCGTGCCCATCGAACTTGGCGCAGCGTGGGTGCACGGCGTACGCGCTAATCCCATTACGCGACTCGTTCGGAGCGGCGGATCATCGCTCGTGTCGACGAACTACGACGACGAGCGGGTGCGGAACCTGGCGGGTGGCGAACCCGCCGGGCTGGCTGCAGCCCGGGCGAGCGTCGATCGAGCAGTGACGCACATGGAGGAGCGCGCCTACCCGGTCGCCGTATCGGCCCACGACGTGCTGCGCGCGACCGGCTGGATCCCGACGGCGATTAATCGATGGGCTGTCGAGACCACGCTGACGCAGGAGTACGGCATCGGCCCTGAGCGGCTGGGGACCGCCGCCTTGTACGAGGGGGACGAGCAGGTGGGTGGCGATGCGCTCGTGCAGGGCGGCTACGAGGTAGTGCCAACTGCCCTCGCGCAAGGCATCGACGTGCGACTGTCGTCGCCGGTCCGCGCCGTGCAGGGCGACGGGCACGGAGCCTTTCAGATCACCCTTCGCTCGGGCAACGTCGTGGCGGCCGACGCGGTGGTGGTTGCCGTGCCCCTGAGCATTCTGCAACGCCGCGCTCTCGTCGTGTCGCCACTTCCCAGTCCGGTGCGGCGTGCGCTGGACGGTCTGGCGACAGGCTCGCTCGAGAAGGTGATCTTGCAGTACGCGACGCGATGGTGGCCTGCAGTCCAGGTCCTTGGCTGCGTTGGCGGCCCGGCACGCCGATGGGCAGAGTGGTACGACCTGACGCCCGTGCTCGGGGTGCCCGTCGTAGTGGGCTTCAGCGCCGGTGAGGCAGCTGCGGCACGTCCGCGCTCGGACGCGAGGTGCATCGCGGAGGCCGCCGAAGTGTTCGAAGCCGCCTTCGGCTAAGCGTCGGGTCGCTAGTGCGAGCCGGCGGCCGGCGACGGCAAGGAGGGATCGAGCAGGTGTGCGGCGCGTTGGCCACTGCGAATAGCACCTTCCATGAAGCCAGACCAGACGTCGTCGGTGAACTCTCCCGCCAGGACAAGGCGCCCATGGCGTTGACGCAGAAGCTCGTCGTTCGGACGATCTCCCGGGCGGACGTGGGTATAGATGCCCTGCGCGAACGGATCGTCCGCCCAGGTCTGCGTGCCCGCGTTGTCGAAATCGAGTTCGAGATCGGGACGTACCTCGGCAACGGACCGGGCCCACGTCGTGCCGTCGCGATCGACCTCCAGCAGATCGAGCATGGGCTTGGAACCCGCAAACCCGGCGAGGACGGGGCGCAGCCCCGCATCGCCTTGATTCGCCGTCCAGACCCAATAGTCACGCCGCGTGTCGAGGATCGCGCTCGGAGCGGGGTCACCGGCCAGCGGCACGAACAGCTTGGCTGCGTGCGACACCCCGAAGGTCTCGGCGACCTCGCGCACGGCGGTCGGTAGCACCGACGCAAAGGGCTCCTGCACAAGGATGGGCTTTGGCAGAGCCAGGACGACGTGTGCGGCGTGGTACTCGGCCTTCGCGGTGCGGACGGTGACGCCAGTGGCCTCCACGGTGATTGCCTCGACGGGCTCCGACAGTCGGACGCGATCACCCAGCAGGTCGGCAAGGGCCCGCGTGGGAGCGTCGCTGCCGGTCGCGATCCGCGGCGAGTCGACCTCCTCGGGCGCACTGGCCAGATGGAGGAGGTGCCACGCCGCGAGCTCGGTTGCGGGTGCGCCGCTCGTGCACTCGATGCGGGCGCGGAAGGCCACCTTGGCTCCCTCCACAGCGTCCAGTCGGTCGATGGCGTCGGCGACCGAGATGTCGTAGGACTCGTCGCCGAGCTCGGCGAACAGTGCGCGCAGCGCGGCACGACCAGCCGCCAACTCGTCCTCGGTCACCGGAGGGCCACCGACGGGCAGGCGGTTGTGGTAACTCATGCCCGTGCGCGCCAGCGGGATCCCAAGTCGCTCGCAGAGCGCGAGCATTTCGACCTGCACGTCCTCGACCCACTCGGCGCCGCGTTCGATGATCGCGCCATTCGACAGACGATCCGTCCATGCGCGCCCACCGACGCGGTCACGCGCCTCGAGCACCGTGACGTCCCACCCGGCGTTGACGAGGGCCTCGGCGGCGATCAGGCCCGAAAAGCCCGCGCCCACCACGATCGCGGAGTGATCATTCATGCGCACACGGTACCCTGACCGCATGATCAACCCCAAACCGGACGTCTCGGTGGACACGTTCGCGGCTGTCGATATGCGCGTTGGCGTCGTCCTCGAGGTACGGGAGTTCCCGGAGGCGCGCAAGCCCGCCTGGCAGATCCGCGTGGATTTCGGACCGGAGCTCGGTACGCGCTGGACCAGCGCACAGGTGACGAACTACACCGCCGACGAGCTCGTGGGACGCCGCGTGGTGGGGACGATCAACCTCGGCACGCGTCGTATCGCAGGCTTCGTCAGCGAGTTCCTGCTGCTCGGCGCGGTGCAGGCCGACGGCACCGTGGTGCTGCTCGACGTGGACGACAGCGCCGAACCCGGCGCGCCGATCGCCTAGCGCCGCAGGAGGTACACCGCGCCTGCCGCCAGCAGGTTGGCTGCCCGCTCGGCGACGCCGCCCTCACGGCTGCCGCCCTCGTCCAGCAGGATGCGCTCCTCGACGGTGAATCCCTCGGCGTGCGCCAGTGCCTCGAAGTCCTTGATCGAGCAGAGGCGGATGTTGGGTGTCTCGTACCAGGTGTAGGGGAGGAGCGGCGAGACCGGCATCCGGCCGCTAGCCGCCAGTTGCGTGCGCAGGCGCCAGTGCGCGAAGTTCGGAAACGAGATGATGCTCTTGCGGCCCACGCGGCTCATCTCCTGCAGCACGAGTGCAGGATGGTGCACGGCCTGCAGGGTGAGCGACATGATCACGATGTCGAACGAGTCGTCTTCGAGGTCGCCGAGGCCCTTGTCGATATCGTCCTGCAGCACCGGGACGCCGCGCTGCAGACAGGCGAGAACGCCTTCGTCGGAGATCTCGACGCCGAGCCCATCGGCACCGCGGCGAATCAACTCTGCGAGCAGGGTGCCGTCACCGCAGCCGAGGTCGAGCACGCGCGAGCCGGGGGGGACGAGCGAGGCAATCACGTCGTGGTCGGCGCGCATCAGGCGCTCTCCGCCAGGGCGTGGTCGAGATACGCGGCAACCGTGCGGTGGTATTCCGGTACGTCAAGCAGGAACGAGTCATGGCCGTGGGGCGACGAGATCTCGCGGAAGGTCACGGGCACGCGGTACGCGGTCAACGTGCGAACGATGTCGCGCGAATGCGACGTGTCGAAGCGCCAGTCGGTGTCGAACGAAAGCACGAGGAACTTGGTCTTCAGCTTCGCCAACTGCTCGCGCACGACGACCGCATCGGCGAAGGGGTCGAAGTAGTCCATCACGCGCGTGAGGTACAGGTACGAGTTGGCGTCGAAGCGGTCCAGGAACGCCTTGCCCTGGTGCTGCAGATAGGACTCGACTTGGAAGTCCACGCCGAGGCCGAAGCGCGGCTCGTCACGGTCCTGAATGCGACGGCCGAACTTCTGCCGCATGGACTCCTCGGAGACGTAGGTGATGTGCGCCATCATGCGCGCCACGGAGAGGCCATGGTCGGGCCCCCTCCCGGTCGCGTAGTAGTCGCCGTCCGCGAAATCGGGGTCGTTCATGATCGCGGCGCGGGCCACGGCGCTGAAGGCGATGTTCTGCGCGGACAGCCGTGCCGTTGCGCAAACGACGATGCCGTTCTCCAGCTCGTCGGGATGGTCGAGGGCCCACTGCAGCACCTGCATGCCGCCGAGCGAGCCGCCCACGGCAGCGAGCACACGCGAGATGCCGAGGTGGGCGAGAAGCTTGCGATGAACCTTGACGAGATCCGAGACCGTGAACAGGGGGAAGCGCAGCCCGTACTGGGTCCCCGTGGCCGGATCAATCGATGACGGTCCGGTCGTGCCCTGACAGCCGCCGAGGAGATTCGACGAGATCACGAACAGCCGGTCGGTGTCGACGGGCTTGCCCGGGCCGATCAGCGTGTCCCACCAGCCGGGGCGCTCGGGATCGCCGTGGTGGCCGGCGGCGTGCGCGTCGCCCGTGAGGGCATGGCAGATCACGACGACGTTACGGTCGTCGGCTGCGCGCTCCCCGTAGGTCTCGTACGCCACCTCGACGGGAAAGAGGGTCTCTCCCGAGTCGAGCACGAGCGGGTCGTCCTCGGTGAAGAGGACGACCCGCTGCGTCTCGACGAGTCCGAGGGAGCGCCGCGTGTCGTCGGTCGCTCCCATCGGATTACGTGCTCTGTGCCAGTGCCTGGTCGATATCAGCGATCAGGTCGTCAACGTTCTCGATGCCGACCGACAGGCGAACCATGTCGGGCTTGACGCCAGCCGTCTCCAGCTCAGCGTCGTTCAGCTGCGAGTGCGTGGTCGAGGCGTTGTGGATCGCCAGCGAACGCGCGTCGCCGATGTTGGCGAGGTGCGTGAAGAGATCGAGCGCCTCGATGAACTTGCGTCCACCGTCGCGGCCGCTCTTGACGCCGAACGACACGATGCCGCCGTAGCCCTTGCCTGTGTTGAGGATGCGCTTGGCGACCTCGTGGTAGTCGTCGTCCTCGAGGCCCGGGTAGTAGACCCAGCTGACGTCGGGATGCGACTTGAGGTGCTTGGCGATGGTCAGCGCGTTCTCCGACTGACGTTCGACGCGCAGTGCCAGCGTCTCGAGGCCCTGCAGAATCAGGAACGCATTGAACGGCGACAGCGCTGCGCCCGTGTTGCGGAGCATCACGGTGCGGATGCGGCCGATGTACGCCGCCGGTCCGAGCGCGTCCGACCACACGACGCCGTGGTACGACGGGTCGGGCTTCGTCAGGCCCGGGAAGCGCTCGCTGTTGGCGACCCAGTCGAACTTGCCGGAGTCAACGATGACGCCGGCGATCGTCGTGCCGTGGCCACCCATGTACTTGGTGGCCGAGTGGACCGCGATATCGGCGCCGTGCTCGAAGATCTGCGTGAGGATCGGCGTGCCGATCGTGTTGTCGACGATCAGGGGGAGACCCTGCGCGTGCGCGGCGTCGGCCCAGGCCTTGATGTCGACGACGTTGAGGCGCGGGTTGCCGATCGTCTCGGCGAACACGAGCTTGGTGTTCTCGTCGACGAGCTCGGCGACCTTCTCCGGCTGATCAGGATCGACGAAGCGGACCTCGATGCCGTACTGCGGCAGCGTGTGGGCGAACAGGTTGTACGTTCCGCCGTACAGCGTGGAGACGCTGATGATGTTGTCGCCGGCCTTGGCGATGTTCATCACCGAGTACGTCACAGCCGCCTGGCCGGAGGCGATCGCGCAGGCCGCGATGCCGCCCTCGAGGGCGGCGACGCGCTGCTCCATCACGTCCCAGGTCGGGTTCATGATGCGCGTGTAGATGTTGCCCGGCACGGCCAGTGCGAAGAGGTCGGCCGCGTGCTGGGCGTCGTTGAACTCGTAGCTCGTCGTCTGGTAGATCGGTACCGCGACGGCCTTCGTCGTCGGGTCCGGGTTCTGACCGGCGTGGAGTACCAGGGTCTCCGGCTTGAGATTGGACATCGTCTGCTCCTTTGTGCCTATCGGCGTCGCGTCCCGGTGAGGGGGGTCCGGGCCTTCGGGGGCGGACCGGCGGCGCCGAGGTGCGTCCTCGACGACGGCTAACCATCTTCCGCTCGCCCGTCCGGGACTTGGCCGGGTCTGCGCTGGATGAAGCACCTGGCGGGCGGTTGCCCCGGTTGCTGTCGCGTCGATGGGCCAGATCCCTCGGCGACTCGTGATGGGTTGCTGCCGCAGATTAGCAATTGACGGGGTTGCGTCAAGGCGTGGAACGGCCGCATCATCGTCGCAGCGCGAATCCGTGTTGTGACGTACCATCCAGCGAGTGCGCCCGCTGCGGGCGCGACTCACGACCTATTGCAGAGGTGAAGGGCATGTCCGAGCAGGGCACCATGCGCATCAAGGGCGGTCTGGCAGAGATGCTGAAGGGCGGCGTCATCATGGACGTCGTCGACGCCGAGCAGGCGAAGATCGCCGAGGACGCCGGCGCCTGCGCCGTCATGGCCCTCGAGCGCGTGCCCGCCGACATCCGCGCCGACGGTGGCGTGGCCCGCATGTCCGATCCCGAGATGATCATCGGGATTCAGGAAGCCGTCTCGATTCCCGTCATGGCGAAGGTGCGCATCGGCCACTTCGTCGAGGCGCAGGTCATCGAGAGCCTCGAAGTCGACTACATCGACGAGTCCGAGGTGCTGACGCCCGCCGACGAGGCCCATCACATCGACAAGTGGAAGTTCACGATCCCGTTCGTCTGTGGCGCCACCAACCTTGGAGAGGCACTGCGCCGTATCGGTGAGGGCGCCGCGATGATCCGCTCCAAGGGCGAGGCCGGCACCGGCGACGTCGTTGAGGCCGTCCGCCACATCCGCTCGATCACCGGCGAGATCCGCCACCTCCAGGCGATGGATCCCGACGAGCTGTACGCCCGCGCCAAAGAGCTTCAGGCGCCGCTGCCGCTCGTGCAGGAGACCGCCCGCCTGGGACGCCTGCCCGTCGTGCTGTTCACCGCCGGCGGCGTGGCGACGCCCGCCGACTGCGCGCTGATGATGCAGCTCGGCGCCGACGGCGTGTTCGTCGGCTCCGGCATCTTCAAGAGCGGTGATCCCGCCGCCCGCGCCCGCGCCTGCGTCGAGGCGACCACGCACTTCCGCGACGCCAAGAAGATCGCGGAGGTCTCGAAGGGACTCGGCGAGGCCATGGTCGGACGCAGCGCCAAATCGATTCCCGAGAACGAGCTGCTCGCCGGACGTGGCTGGTAGCACGCCGCGCGTCGGCGTCCTCGCGCTGCAGGGAGCATTTCGAGAGCACGTCAACGCCCTTCAGCGCCTCGGCGCTGACGCGGTCGAGGTACGGACACCGGCCGAGCTCGAGGGCGTGGATGGCCTCGTGCTGCCCGGTGGCGAGTCGACGACGATGGGGCTGCTGCTCAACTCGTCCAAGTTGCGTGAGCCGCTCGGTGCGGTCATCGCCGCAGGTACACCCGTGTTCGGTACGTGTGCGGGTCTGATCCTCCTCGCGCGCGATCTCGAAGATGGCGTCGAGGGGCAGCGAACCTTCCAGGCACTCGACGTGACGGCCCGGCGCAATGGATACGGACGCCAGGTCAAGTCGTTCGAAGGCGCAGTCACGCTGGGTGCGGCCACCGAGCCGATGGCCGGCGTGTTCATCCGCGCACCGCGGATCACCCGGGTGGGCGATGACGTAGAGGTGATCGCGCTGCTGGGCGATGAGCCCGTCGCCGTGCGCAGCGGGTCTATTATGGCCGCAACGTTCCATCCGGAACTGACCGACGACGATCGCCTTCACGAGGTCTTCCTCGCAGGCGTAGGGAATTCGAGCGGGGAGTAGGCATGTCCGGCCATTCCAAGTGGTCCACCATCAAGCACAAGAAGGCCGCGACCGACAAGAAGCGCGGCGCGATGTTCTCCAAGCTGGCACGTGCGATCATGGTCGCGGCCAAGGAGGGTGGCGGAGACCCGGACGGCAACGCAGCGCTGGCCAACGCGATTGCCAAGGCGAAGTCGTACTCCCTGCCGAAGGACAACATCGAGCGCGCCATCGCCAAGGGAGCCGGCGGCGGTGAGGGCGAGAACTACGAGACCATCACGTACGAGGGCTTCGGTCCCGGCGGTGCGGCGTTCGTGGTCGAGGCGCTTACTGACAACCGCAATCGCACGGCCGCGAATGTGCGCAGCATCTTCACGAAGGCCGGCTCCGCACTGGGCGCGCCGGGCAGCGTGGCGTGGAAGTTCGACCGCAAGGGCGTGATCATCGTCGAGAGCGTCACGGACGAGGACGAACTCGTCCTCGCTGCAGCCGATGCCGGCGCGGACGACGCGGAGGGCGAGGACGGCTCGTACCGCGTCACGTGCGAGCCGACGGAATTGGCGACGGTACGCAACGCACTCGAGGCTGCGGGCTACACCTTGGCCAGCGCCGAGCTGACGCTGCTGCCCAAGCAGCCCGCCGAGATCGACGAGGAGGGTGCGCGCAAGGTTCTCAAGATGGTCGACGCGCTGGAAGAGGACGATGACGTGCAAGACGTGGTCTTCGACGTCGAGATCCCCGAAGCTGTTCTGGCCGAGCAGTAGTGGCGGCGACGCCGATCATCCTGGACTGCGATCCGGGGATCGACGACGCGATTGCGATTCTGCTCGCCCTGGCGAGCCCCGAGGTCGAACTGCTCGCCACCACGACCGTGGTGGGTAACACATCACTCGTCAACGCAACGCAGAATGCCCTCAACGTCCTGGCGTGGGCGGGGCGCGACGACATTCCGGTCGCTGCGGGCGAATCGGTCGCCATCGGTCCGCCGAACGATGTTCCGTGGAACGACGCAATCGGCGTGCACGGCGAGACAGGTCTCGACGGGGCCGATCTAGCACGGGCTGCGTCCACCATCGTCGATGAGCATGCGGTCGAGCTGATCGCTCGCACGGTGCTGGCGCGTCCGGGTGAGATCACCCTCGTGGCCACCGGGCCACTGACGAACGTTGCGCTGCTGCTTGAGCGTCATCCGGAGGTCGGCCCGGCGCTGCGGGATTTGGTGATCATGGGCGGTTCCCTCGCGGGCGGCAACATGTCGGAATACGCCGAGTTCAACGTCTGGTGTGACGCCACGGCTGCCGCACGAGTCTTGGCGACGGGCCTCAAGCCGGTGCTCGTAGGACTCGATGTCACGCGGCAAGCCACGCTGTCCGAGGCCGACGTCTATGCGTTGGAGCGGTTGCCGGAGCTCGGTCCGGCTATCCACGGAATGCTGCTCTTCTATCTCGAGAAGCACCGCGAGTGGCACGGCAAGAACGCCGTCCAGCAGCACGACTCGCTGGCATTGTCGTGGGTGATCGACCCGACGCTGCTCAGTCTCCGGCCTCTGACTATGGGCGTCGACGACAGCGACCGTCCGAGTCGGGGCGAGACATTCGTCGTTGAGGATCCAGCGGCAGACGTGACGGTGCGCTGGGCGTTTGACCTGCACGCCGTGCGCTTCCGCGAGCTACTCCTCGAGCGCCTCGCGGCACTCGCCGTGTCGCGCTAACCGCCGGGGAAGGCGTCTCCCGCCTGCCAGGGGGCAGACGGATACTCGGCCTTGTCACCGCGGTGTTCTCCGATCGTGAGGATGCGAAGTTCGTGCTCGCCGTCGTTGACGAACTGGTGCGGGCGCTCTGGGCCTTCGCGCTTAGCGAAGAAATCGCCCGGGCCGACGCGATAGCGCTCGTCGCCCACCATCAGGATGCCGGTGCCGCTGAGGACGAGGAAGCACTCTTCCTCCTCGTGGTGCCAGTGGAACTTCGTGGAGCGCTCACCCGGTCGCACGAGATCGACGTTGACGCCGATGCGGCGGAGCCCCGAATGCTCGCCAAGGCGCGTGGAGAGGCCGAAGGTCTCACCGCCCGGCTCATACTCGTTCTCGCCCGTGGGTGCCTCTTCGGCGCGCACGAGCCAGGACGGTCGATGATCCTCGCGTGTGATCAGGCGCTCAGCGGGCCGACCGGCGATTTCGGATACGGCCCATTCACCGGCCGGTAGCGTGCGCGTCTCGACCCAGCGTGCCGCCGGCTGCTCGGCGGGTACCTCAACGCATACGGCTTCCCACTCACCCTCTAGATCAACGAGGAGGAATGGATTGGCAGCGCCGGTCATGCGCAGGAGCTCTTCCTGTGCAGCCTCAATCTCAGGCCACCAACGCGGGTGACGCTCGATGAAGGCGATCTGGCGTGGGTTGCGCTCGGCCATGTCACGCATGGTACGGGAGGCCATCGCAGGCGGGGGCGACCGGAGCCGCTCGTAGACTGCATACATGGTGATCCTCGGGGTCGACCCCGGCACGGCATCCACCGGCTACGGCGTGGTGACGGCGGAAGGGAGCCGGCTCAGGTCGGTCGACTTCGGCTGCGTGCACACCGACGCGCACACCCCATTGGAAGAGCGTCTTGCGGCGATTGCCCGGGCGATCGATGCGCTGATCGAGGAGCACGCCCCGCAGGCCCTTGCCGTCGAGGGCGTCTACGTCGGCGGCAACCCGCGCAACGCGCTCAACATCGGTCAGGCTCGCGGTGCGGTTCTGGCCGCGGCGGGTTTGCGACATGTCGCCGTCGCGGAGTACTCCGTCTCCGAGATCAAGACGGCGGTCTGTGGCTTTGGTCGGGCAGAGAAGTCCCAGGTGCAGAAGATGGTCGGTGCGGTGCTTGGTCTGCCGAAGCCGCCGACGCCCGATCACGCCGCCGATGCGCTCGCCGCTGCGATCTGCCACGCCTCGCAGAGTCCCCTGGCCGCATCGCTGCGCAAGGCGGGGGTCCGCGCATGATCGCGCACGTCACGGGCACCGTCACGGACCGCGAGGGCGACATCCTCGTCGTCGATGTCGGCGGCGTCGGGTACGAGTTGACCGCCACGTTGACGGCGCTGTCGCGTAGTGAGCCGGGAACCACGGTCACGGTGCCGACCTATCTCCACGTCCGCGAGGACGTCATGCAGCTCTTTGGCTTCGCGAGCGAGGCGGAGCGACGCATCTTCCGTCTCCTGCTCAACGTCAATGGCGTCGGCCCCAAACTCGCGCTGGCGATCGTGTCGGCGCAGGATCCGGAGCGAATCGAGAGCGCGGTGCTGCTCGGCGACGTCGCGTTGCTGTCGAGCGTGAGCGGCGTCGGCAAGAAGACGGCCGAGCGCATCTGCCTGGACCTGAAGGACAAGATCGCCGGCGCGGGTGCAGCCGCCGCGGGTGGAGTGGCGCCCTCGGCCGAGTCCGACCCGCACCGCGAGGCCCGCGATGGACTCGTAGCACTGGGCTACTCCGTCATTGATGCCGAGGCTGCCCTGCAGGGTGCTGAGGGCTCGGCGGAGGACCGCATCAAGGCGGCGCTCGCCAAGCTCGGGGGCGGTCGCTGATGTCCGACGACGCGCGCATCATCGCCGGCGAGGAGGAGCCCGAGGACCGCGAGGTCGACGGCTCGCTGCGCCCACAGCGGCTGGGCGATTTCGTCGGGCAGGAGCACGCGGTGCGCCAGTTGGAGACGTTCGTCGCCGCCGCGCGCGGCCGTGGCGAAGCCTGCGATCACGTGTTGCTGGCTGGGCCACCGGGCCTCGGCAAGACGAGTCTCGCGTTCATCGTCGCGATCGAGATGGAGAGCCGGATCCACACGATCTCCGGGCCCGCACTCGAACGGAAGGGCGACATCGCGTCGATCCTGACTGCCCTCGAGCCCAACGACGTCCTCTTCGTCGATGAGGTGCATCGGCTGCCGCGGGCCATCGAGGAGCTGCTGTATCCCGCGATGGAGGATGGCGCCATCGACATCGTGATCGGGCAGGGGCCCGGTGCCCGCACGCTGCGGCTCGACCTCGCGCCGTTCACGCTCGTGGGCGCCACCACCCGGTCGGGGCTCTTGACGACGCCGATGCGCGATCGCTTTGGCATCTCCCTGCGGCTCGAGTACTACACGCCGGACGAGCTGCTGCGCATCATCGCGCGATCGGCCGGCATCCTCGGACTCACGATCGACGAGGACGCGGCCAGCGAGATCTCGCGTCGCTCGCGCGGTACGCCACGTGTTGCGAATCGCATCCTGCGGCGTGTGCGCGATGTGGCGCAGGTGCGCGGCTGGGCGGCCGTCGATCGCGAAGGCGCGCTCGAGGCGCTTGACCTCCTCGGCGTTGACGAGGACGGGCTCGATCGTGCCGACCGCGAGTATCTGCGTGCGATCGCAGAACGCTTCAACGGTGGCCCCGTTGGCCTCAGCACGATCGCCGTGGCGATCGGCGAGGATGAGGGCACGCTCGAGGAGGTGTACGAGCCATACCTGATCCAGCAGGGCCTGATCCAGCGCACGCCGCGTGGTCGGGTCCTGACGCCGCGCGGTCGCGAATTGACCGGCATGCCGAACGATCCGGGCATGCCCAGCCTGCTGGACTAGGTCGGCGGTTCGCCTCGCCGCCCGGTACCGTGCGGGCGTGCGTATCGACGACCTGGATTACGAGCTCCCCGAGGAGCTGATTGCGCAGACGCCGGTCGAGCCGCGCGATGCGAGTCGTCTGCTGATCGTCGATCGCACCGACGGCAGTCTCACCGATGCGCAGTTCAGAGACCTGCCGTCGTTGCTGCGCGCCGACGACCTGATCGTCCTTAACTCGACGCGTGTCCGCGCAGCGCGTCTGGCGCTGACCCGCGAGACCGGGGGAGCTGCGGAAGTCCTGTTGCTGGAGCCACAGGGGGAGGTCTGGAAGGCACTCGTGCGGCCGGCGCGGAAGCTGAAGCCCGGGGCCCGGCTGGTCGGCTCGGGGATAGAGGCAGAAATCGTCGAGGTCGGCGAGGCAGGCGAGGCAGTCGTGCGCCTGCACGCCGACGGATCAATCGACGCCGCAATCGAACGGGCGGGTGTGATGCCTCTGCCGCCGTACATCCGTCTGCCGGCCAACGATCCTGATCGGTACCAGACGGTGTTTGCGCGCGAGGTCGGCTCTGCGGCGGCGCCGACGGCGGGTCTGCACTTCACGCCAGAACTCCTAGCGGCGGTGCGCAGGACGTGCGAGGTGGTGGAGGTCGATCTCCACGTCGGGCTGGATACGTTTCGACCCGTCACGGTCGCTGCGCTGGAGGAGCACCCGATGCACTCAGAGGCGTACGCGGTTGAGCCTGCTGTCCGTGCAGCGATTAGCCAGGCGGTAGCGACCGGTCGCCGGGTCGTCGCCATCGGCACCACCACCACTCGAGTCCTCGAGACACTCGCGGACCCAGCGATGCCCGACCGTGGGCGCACCTCGATTCTGCTGCAGCCGGGCGTACCGTTCCGCACCGTTGGCGTGCTCGTCACGAATTTCCACCTGCCGCGATCCACGCTCCTTGCCCTCGTGATGGGGTTGGCGGGAGAGTCCCTGATCCGCGACGCGTACGCTCACGCCGTGCGCGAGGGCTATCGCTTCTATTCGTTCGGCGACGCGATGGTGATCGTGTGAGCACGCCCGGCGACTTCACGGTCGACGCCACGGATGGTGCGGCGCGTGCGTGCACGTTGGAAACCGCGCACGGCACCGTCCAGACTCCGATCTTCATGCCGGTCGGCACACTCGGCACCGTCAAGGGCATCGATCCGCGCGAGCTCACCGAGATCGGCACGCAGATCCTGCTTGGCAACACGTATCACCTGCACCTGAAGCCCGGCGAGGAACTGATCGCCGAACTCGGCGGCCTTCACCGTTTCATGGGCTGGGACGGACCGATCCTGACCGACTCCGGCGGCTTCCAGGTCTTCTCGCTGGCGCACACCCGCACGATCGATGACGACGGCGTGACCTTCCGCAGCGTCTACGACGGCTCTGCAGTGCGTCTGCGACCCGAGGACGCCATGCGGGTGCAGGAGCTGCTCGGCTCTGACATCGCGATGTGCTTCGACGAGGTACCCAAGCCCGACGCGCCGCTGCAGCATCTCGCCTCGGCCGTCGAACGTACGACCCGCTGGGCCGAGCGCTGCAAGGCGAGCCCCGCAGCGTCGGGCCAGCTCCGCTTCGGCATCGTGCAGGGCGGCGTCGATGAGAACCTGCGCGCGCGGAGCGCCGCGGACATCATCAGCATCGGCTTCGACGGCTACGCGATCGGTGGCCTCGCCGTCGGGGAGGGACGCGACGACATGTTCCGCGTTACCCGCAGTACCGCGGACCTCCTGCCTACCGACCGCCCACGCTACTTCATGGGCATCGGCGATCCTGAAGGCATTCTGCGGGTGATCGCCGCGGGCGTTGACATGTTCGACTGCGTCCTCCCGACGCGGCTGGGGCGCACGGGCGCCGCGATGACGTCCCTCGGGCGCCTGAACATGCGCAACGCGACGTTCGCGCGCGACGATCGCCCGCTCGATCCATCGTGCCGCTGCTCGACGTGCACGCGCTTCTCACGTGCCTACATCCGGCACCTCGTGGCGCAGAAGGAGATGCTTGGGATGCGCCTGCTGTCGGTTCACAACATGGCCTTCCTGCTAGCCTTGACCACGTCCGCGCGGGAGGCCATCGTCGAGCAACGGTTCGACGCCTTCCTCGCTGATGCCCTCGAGCGACTCAAGACCGGAACCGACTGAATGCAGACCTATCTCCTGCTCTTTGTGGCCATGGCCGCGATCTTCTACCTGCTGATTCTGCGTCCGCAGCGACGCGCGAAGAAGGCCAAGGCGGAAATGGCCCAGGCACTGGAGGTCGGCGCCGAGATCCTCACGGTCGGTGGCATCTACGGCACCGTCGCCGAACTGCGCGAGTCAGACTTCGATCTGGAGATCGCCGACGGCGTGCTCATGAAGATGGATCGCCGCGCGATCGCCTCGGTGATCCGCGACACCGACAGCGACGACGCCGCTGACGCCGACGATGATGATGCGTCGGTGGAAGACGATCACGAAGACGACGGCACTGCCGGCGACGACGTCCAGAGCTAGCGCATGCGCCGAACCACTGTCCTGATCCTCGTCGCCGTACTGGCGCTGCTCGTCGGCACAGGCGTGCTGTCGTACCTGCGCGCGCCGGTGCTCGGCCTGGACCTGCAGGGCGGTGCCGAGGTGACGCTGGAGGCCCAGCCGCAGAAGGGGCAGGCCGTCACCGATGAGCAGATGAATCAGGCGGTGCAGATCCTGCGCACCCGCGTTGACGCCCTCGGTGTCGCCGAGCCACAGATCCAGCGCGAGCAGGGCAACCGCATCACGATCGCCGTCGCGGGTGAGAAGGATCCGGCGCGGGTCTTCGCGCTCGTGGGGTCCACCGGCCAGCTGTACTTCATCGATCTGGAGCAGGGTCTGACGCAGGGTGTCTCCCGATCGTTCGTGGCGGGCGCCGGCATCGTGCCCAAGACCTCGCTGTACGAGCTGCTGAAGGCTGTGCCGAAGAAGCTCCAGTCTGGCGATCAGAGCATCTACTACGCCTTCAAGAAGGGCGATACGGCACAGCCGCTGAATCCCAATGGCGCAGTCACGATGGATCAGCTGTTGCTGCAGCTCGGTGAGCAGTCTGTACCCGCCGACGTCGAGGTTCTCAGCGTGCCGGCAGAGCACATCGCGGTCAAGTGCTCGAACCAGTCGCCCGCCGGCTGTCCGCCGAACATCACGCCGATCACCACGAAGGCCAAGGAGAAGTTCTTCTGGTACATGTTCGACCTGCCGCCCGTGGGGCAGCGCCTGACGGGCGACGATCTCGAGAGCGCGAAGTCCGATTTCGACACGCAGACCGGCCAGCCGGTCGTGCTGATGAACTTCAACGATCGTGGTGCGAAGCTCTTCGGTGACATCACCAAGCAGCTCGCCGACCGCGGTCGCTCCGAATGGAGCGCGGCTGGCGCGCAGGCCGGTCAGGAGTCCGCGTACTTCCAGCGTTTCGCGATCATCCTCGACGGCGGTCTCGAGACGTACCCGACGATCGACTTCGTGCAGAACCCCGACGGCATCACGGGTGGCAGCGCGCAGATCACCGGTCTCGCCTCGCCGCAGGAGGCCAGCGACATCGCGCTCGTGCTGCAGTCGGGCTCGCTGCCGGTGCGCTTTGTCGCCCTCTCGTCGAGTCAGGTCTCCGCGACGCTCGGCGAGGCGTCGCTCCGCCAGGGGCTGATCGCCGGCCTCATCGGCCTCCTGCTGATGATGCTCTACCTGATCATCTTCTACCGCGTGCTCGGCGTCGTTGCAGCCTTCGCCCTGATCATCTTCGCCGCCCTCTTCTATGGCGTCATCCTGGCCGTGCCGATCACCATGACGCTGCCGGGTATCGCGGGCATGATCCTGACCATCGGCGTCGCCGCCGATGCCAACATCGTCGTGTTCGAACGCGTGCGCGAGGAGTTCCGTGCCGGCAAGTCGCTGAAGGCCGCGATCTCAGCCGGGTACTCGCGCGGGTTCCGCACGATTCTCGATGCCAACGCCGTCACCCTGATTACGGCCGGCGTGCTGTTCGTCGCGTCGCAGTCAAGCGTCAAGGGCTTTGCCTTCCTGCTGGCGATCGGCGTCCTCGTGTCGATGTTCACGTCGGTCGTCGCGACGCGCGCGATCCTGAACGTCCTCTCGAACTTCTCGTGGTTCAACAATCCGCGCGTGATTGGCGCCGAGGCGAAGCCGGTGCGTTGGCGCTTCGACTTCGCCGGCCGCAAGCGGCTGTTCTTCACGATCGCGGCGGTCGCAGTCGCGATCTGCGTGGGCGCGCTGTTCATCCGCGGCCTCAACCTCGGCCTCGACTTCACCGGTGGTACCCGCATGGCGATCGTCACGCAGAAGGCCGCCACGCCGGACGAAATCAAGGCGTTGCTGGTGAAGGCCGACGGCGAGCTGTCGGGCTCGATCGTGCGCGGCGAAGGAGCGCAGTCGGGCTCCACGTACACCACCTTCCAGGTCGACGCCAAGGAGATTCCCGCCGCCAAGGTGCAGACGATCGAGCAGTCGGTCAACCAGCAGTACGGCCTGGCGGAGCAGGTTGACGTGCGCACGGTGTCGGCCTCGTTCGGCAGCGAGATCCTGCGGGGCGCCTTGCTGGCGCTCGTGTTCTCGATCTTCCTGATCGTCATCTACATGGCGTTGCGCTTCGACTGGAAGTTCGCCGTGCCCATGATCGTCGCGCTGCTTCACGACCTCGTGATCGCGTTGGGTGTCTATGCCCTGTCAGGCAGGGAGGTGACGAGCGCCACGATCGCCGCGCTCCTGACCATCCTCGGCTACTCCCTGTACGACACGATCATCGTGTTCGACCGCGTCCGCGAGAACGAGAAGGTCCTGCGTCGCCAGACGTACGATCAGATCGTCAACATCTCCCTGTGGGAGACGGCAACGCGCTCGCTGAACACGTCGTTCGCCACGCTGCTGCCAATCCTCGCGCTGTTCTTCTTCGGTGGGGCCACGCTGCAGGACTTCGCGTTCGCCCTGATCGTCGGCATCGCGGTCGGCGCGTATTCCTCGTTCTTCGTCGCGTCGCCGCTGCTCAGCGTCCTGAAGAGCCGCGAGCCGGAGTATCGCGGCCGCAAGGGCTCGACCGAGCTGCCCGCGTTCATGCTCGGCAAGGCCGGCGCCGAGCACCAGAAGGTGGCGGTTGCTGCGGGTGTTGACGAGGCGCTCGCGGTCGAGGCAGAGGAGATTCTGGACAACCCCGATGGACCGCCGGCCACGCCTGAGGCAACACCGCCGGCAGCCACGGCAACCGGTGCGGGCCCAGACGATGCGGCGATCGAAGCGGCACGCCAGCGTCGCGCCAACCGTCGCGGCAAGAAGCGATAGCCGCCGTTCCGCCTAGCCTGCGGGAGTGACCTCCGGCAAGCGCCTCTTTATCGAGCCCTGCTCGACTGCCGCCTCGGAGCGCCTTGTGCGTGACGTCGGCATTGGGCGTGTCCTGGCTGATGCGCTCACGCGACGGGGCTGGCAGGACCCCGGCGAGGTGCGTGCGTTCCTCGAGATGGAGGGCAGCCTGCACGACCCGCTGCTGCTCGCCGACGCCGCGACCGCCATTCCGCTGATGCAAGCGGCGATCTCGGGGCGCCTGCCCATCGCCGTGCACGGCGACTACGACGCCGATGGTGTGTGTGCGACGGCGCTGATGTGCGAGGGACTTGCCGCGCTGGGTGCCGACGTTCGCCCGTTCATTCCCAGTCGCTTTGACGAGGGGTACGGGCTCGCGGTCGAGACGGTCGAGCGGTTGCATGCCGACGGCGTGCGCCTGATCATCACGGTTGACTGTGGCGTCACCGCCGTGGCGGCGGCGGAGCGCGCTGCCGAACTCGGCGTCCAGTTGATCATCACCGATCACCATCGCCATGGCGATGTCCTCCCGGCGTGTCCCATCGTGGCTCCTGCCGTGCGCGGCACCTATCCGTTCGACGCCCTCTGTGGCGCCGGGACGGCGTACAAGCTCCTCGAAGGTCTCGTGCATGCCTGCGATGCGGATCCAGCGATTCTCGACGGCGTGGTGGACCTCGTCGCGATCGCGACGATTGCCGACCTGGTGCCGCTGGTCGATGAGAACCGTGCGCTTGCCCGTCGCGGCATCAAGCGCATCGGTGAGGGCAAGCGGCTGGGGCTCGAGGTGCTCTTGCGCATTGCCAAGGTCGATGCGCGCGTGATCGACGCCGGTGCCATCGGTTTTCGCGTGGGGCCTCGTCTCAACGCGGCTGGTCGTCTCGAGCATGCCGACGCTGCGCTGCGGCTGATGATGACGAGCGACCCGAAGGAGGCCCACGAGCTTGCGGAGCTGCTTGACGGTCTCAACCGTCGTCGCCGCGCGATTGAGGACCGCATTCTCCGTGAGGCGCTGGTGTTGCACGAGGAGTTGCCCGACGTGCGCAAGGATCAACTCGGACTCGTCTTGGCAGCGGACGGGTGGCATCCCGGCGTCGTCGGCATCGTCGCCTCGCGTGTCGTGGAGCGCGTGCGTCGCCCGACGGTGCTCGTCGCGCTCGACGGCGACACGGGCTCGGGCTCGGGCCGGAGCCTCGATGCGTTTGATCTCCATGCGGGCTTGGCCGCCTGTGACGCCTACTTGGAGCGGTGGGGCGGGCATCGTGCAGCGGCCGGCGTGACCGTGAAGACGGAGAACGTCGACGCCTTCGCCGCGGCCTTTGCCGAGCACGCCACGATGATGCTGGCCGGCGTCGATCTCCGCCCGGTCCAGCGCATCGATGCGGTGGTGGCGCTCACCGACGTTTCGCTTGAAACGGCCGCGGATCTGGCTCGGCTCGAGCCTGTCGGCATGGGCAACGCGGGCGTGACGGCGTTGATCCCAGCGGCGGAGCTCACCGACGTTCGTCGGATCGGGGCCGAGGGGCGGCACGTCGATATGCGCGTCCGCACCGCGGCAGGTTCGTGTCGTGCGGTCGCGTGGAGCATGGGTGAGCAATTCGATCTACTGGCGAGCGGTGCACGTATGGACGTCGCCGCACGCATCGAGCGTTCCGTGTGGCAAGGCGCCGAGCGCGTCGAACTCGTCGCACGCACGATCCAGCCGCTGCCGGAGGAACACGGTGATGTGCCCGGGCTGTGTGGCACCCCGTGCGACGAGACGTGCCCGACGATGCTCTGCGAGCCACTGCCGCCGGTTGCTCCTCTGGTCGACGGCGTGCTGATCGACGACATGCGCGATGAGCGCGGAGGGGGCGCGATCGCGGAGCTCACGCGGCTGGCAGCCTCGGGTGAGGGAGTGCTGATCGTCGTCGCCGACGTCGCGCGCCGTCGAGCCATGCTGCTGTCGGCGCTCCATCCCGCGCGCTTCGGACTCAGTGGTGCGCTGCTGTTCTCTCGTCGGTGTACCGACGCCGCGCTTGAGCAGCGGCAGGCGCAACTGGGAGATGGCGCCTGGATTGCGCTCGTGGATCACGACACGCTGTCGCGTCGTCCCGCGTTGGCCAGCGGGTTCCCCGATGCCGTTGTGCTCGATCCACCAACGTCTGCGTGGCGGGCACCGCTCGGGCCGCGGTGGGCGCGCGTCGATGGCCCTGCTGAGCACCGCTTCGCCGCTTCGGTCGCCGCAGCCACCGCGTAGCCCGGCCTGCCGGGAGTCCCGCCTTCGTCCGATACCATCCGAGAGGCGATGCCCATTACCGCCCTCGCACCCGCCGCTGAGCTTCATCGGGATCTTCTCGACGAGTTGATCGAGGATGTGGTCGAGTACGCGCCGGAGGTCGATACCGACCGTCTTGCCGCGGCGTTTGAACTCGCCTGCGTCCATCACGACGGGCAGTCGCGCAAGAGCGGCGAGCCCTTCGTCTACCACCCGTGGGGCGTCGCCAAGATCTGCGCCCAGCTGCGCCAGCCGGAGAGCGTGCTGATCGGGGCGCTCCTGCACGACGTCGTCGAGGACACGGCGGCCACGGCGGAGGAGATCGAAACGCGGTTCGGCGCCGAGGTGCGGCTCCTGGTGGAGGGTGTCACGAAGCTCTCGAAGATCCAGTTTGCGTCGCGCGAAGAGGCGGAGGCCGAGAACTACCGCAAGATGATCCTCTCGATGGCCGAGGACATTCGTGTGATCGTCATCAAGCTCGCGGATCGTCTACACAACATGCGCACGCTGTCGTTCCTGGGCAAGCAGAAGCAGCTGCAGAAGGCGAAGGAGACGCTCGAGGTCTACGCACCGCTCGCACACCGGCTCGGCATCCATTCGATGAAGTGGGAACTCGAAGACCTCGCCTTCGCGACGCTGTATCCGCGCAAGTACGGTGAGATCGAGTCCATGGTCAACGAGCGGCGTGCCGATCGTGAGCGCTTTGTCGGGGAGGCAGGCGCCAGCCTGATGGGTGAGCTCCAAACCGTCGGCATCCAGGCCGCGATCTCCGGACGCGCCAAGCACTTCTACTCGATCTACGAGAAGATGACCCGACGCGGCAAGGAGTTCAACGAGATCTACGACCTCACGGCCATGCGCGTCCTCGTCGAGTCCGATCCTGAGTGCTACGGCACCATCGGCATCATCCATGCGCTGTGGAAGCCCATGCCAGGGCGTTTCAAGGACTACATCGCTGTGCCGAAGTCCAACGGGTACCAGTCGCTGCACACCACGATCATCGGTCCGCACGGAAAACCGCTCGAGATCCAGGTTCGCACGAAGCAGATGCACCAGCGCGCTGAGTACGGCGTGGCTGCCCACTGGCTGTACAAGGAGCGCACACCGGTGGCCACGGAGTGGTTGACGGATCTCGTAGAGTCGCAGGAGGGTGAGGGCTTCATGGCCGACCTCCGTACGGGTCTGGTCGATGATGAGGTCTTCGTGTTCACGCCGAAGGGCGAGCTCAAGGCGCTTGCCGCTGGCGCCACGCCACTCGATTTCGCGTACGCCGTGCACACCGACGTCGGCCACCGTTGTGTCGGGGCGAAGGTCAACGGACGCATCGTGCCGCTTTCCGCCACGCTCAAGTCCGGCGATATCGTTGAAGTGCTCACCTCGAAGGGGGAGCGCGGTCCGTCGCGCGACTGGATGGGGATTGTCACCACGAATCGTGCGCGCAACAAGATCCGCTCCTGGTACGCCCGTGAGCAGCGCGAGGACACGGAACAGAAGGGCCGCGATCTTCTGCAGACCGCGCTAAGGCAGAACAAGCTCCCGACGCAGCGCATCGCCTCGTCGCCCGTGCTCGCCGGTGTCATGCGCGAGATGGGCTATCGCAAGGCCGAGGAGTTCTACGTCGCCCTCGGCTCCGGCAACATCACCGTCCCGCAGGTGATCCAAAAGCTGCTCGCGCACCTCAAGACCGAGGAGGTCGACACCGCTCCGACGCCGGCCCGTCGCAGCGGCGGACGTACACGCGCGCTGGCCTCGAATGCCTACGGCATCGTCGTTGACGGCGTGGGCGACGTCGGTGTGATGGTCCGTATGGCGAAGTGCTGCACGCCCGTGCCCGGTGACGACATCGTTGGCTACATCTCGGTTGGCCGCGGCATCACCATCCATCGCGGGGACTGCCCGAACTCGCGGCAGCTCGCGCGCACGCCCGAGCGCATGACGCAGGTGGCCTGGAGCGGCGAGGACCCGGAGGCGTCGTTCCGGGTGGGCGTCGCGGTGGAGGCCTGGGATCGGCCGCGTCTCCTCGAGGACGTGGGTCGCACCGTGGCCGAGCACGGGTGCAACGTCGTCGAGTACGGCGGCCACGTCAGCGAAGGCATGTCGCGCAACTGGTACGTCCTCGAGATCGGCGATCTGAAGGGCCTCAAGGCGGTGCTCAACGCACTGCGTCAGATCGAGTCGGTCGTCGATGCGTTTCGCGTCACGCCCGGCGACCGGGACTAGGGATTACGCCCGAGCACCCGGGCCGTAGGCGCACGGATTCTCGAAGCCACGCGCGAAACGCCCAGGATCGAGGTCGTCAACGTCGATGAACGGCTGGTGTTCGGTGAGCAATTGACTCATGACGCGGCCGATGGCCGGAGTGGACTTGAGGCCGTGACCCGACCAGCCCGCGCAGAGCCAGAGACCCTCGGTCTCGGGCACGCGACCGACGAGGGGGTGCCAGTCCGGCGTGGCATCGTACGCGCCGCCCCAACCGCCCACGAGGGGCGCGTGGGCCAGGCTCGGAAAGCGTTCGCCGAGTGGCCCGCGAATGGCGGCCTCGTAGCCGTCGAGGAGGGGCAGCTGACAGTCGTCGCGCACGTTGATCACCGGTGTGTCGGGCTGGTACGCGACCACCCAGACATCGCGTCCAGCAGCAGAGCGCACGACGACATTCGAGACTGCATCGCTGGTGACGGCAGCAGGCGCAACCTGGCCCGGCAACAGCCGGAGGACTGCGACCTGAATGCGCACAAGGCTAAACGGGACGTCCCAGATTCCCGCCAGCAGCTCGGGTGACCAACCGCCCCCGGCGACCACGACCTGATCTGCTTCGATCCGTTCGCCGTTGGCGAGGACGACGCCGGTGGCGCGCGCGCCGTTCATCGTGATCTCCACGACGTTGGCGTGCTGGCGCAGCTCGAGTCCGCGTCCGAGCGCGTCGAGGAGCCACGAGTCGATCATCAGACGGCTGTCGCAGACGCCGCCGGCCGGCTCGTACGCCGCCGCGGCCACACCGTCGAGCGACAGGAGCGGCTCGACGTCCTTGATCTGATCAGGCGTGAGCAGGTGGGTGTCGAGCCCGAGGGTCTGCTGGCGCTCCACATTGGCCCGGCACGCGTCCAGAAGGCGCTCCGGTACGGGCAGCAGGTAGCCGGTCGGAACGTAGGCACCGGTCCCGACGCCAACTTCGTCGTCCCAGTGCTGGAGGATCTCCGTGCCTGCCATCGACAGCTGAATCAGCACCCGATTGGTGTAGTGCCGTCGGACCATGCCGAAGGTGAGCGCCGAATCGCCGCCGCCGGCGTTGCCGCGATCCAGCAGCAGTACGCGCTTCGTCCCCGTGCGCATGAGGGCGTTGGCGGTGGATGCTCCGACCAAGCCGGAGCCGATGATCACCACGTCATAGGCTGGCATGGCGTGACGGTACCACCCTCTCAGGCCATCTTCACGTCGGGCATCCGCTCGTGTACGTTGCCAGCACTACAACGGAGGGCACGAACGTGGCTGAGATCCTCGAAGGCGAGAAGTTGATCTGGAAAGGGCGTCCGACCTGGAAGTGGTCGGTGTCGTGGATGCTCAAGTGGGGTCTGATCGGCGTTCTGCCCCTGATCATCGGCGTGCTGCTCAATCGTGTGGTCGACGTGCCGGTCTCGTGGTTCTTCGCGATCACGGTGATCTGGATCGCGGTGGTCGTCGTGCTGGCGTGGCTGAAGCGCCTCGACAGCGAGTACACGGTCACCGATCGGCGCGTGATCGTTCGCCGCGGCATCGCCAACCGCAACGAGCGCAGCGCGAGCATCGATCGCATCCAGAACGTCAACACGAAGCAGGGCTTCTACGGGCGCATCCTCAACTTCGGCGATCTCGAGTTCGATACGGCTGGTTCAGACGTCGGCGATTCGGATCTCGCGCTGCGCGGCATCACTGATCCGCACGAGATGCGCGATACGTTCGATCGCGAGCTCCTGCAGCGCGACGCGAAGCGCGACGGCGGGCTCTAAGGCCTACGGCTCCCAGTTCTCGCCGCCGATATCCCAGCCGACGAGGCAGTAGTCCGCGATGATCAGCGCTGCCGCCTCGAAGGTGGCGCGCGCGTCATCGTCGAGTTCGCTGCTGACGACAAACTCGCCTACGAGCTCATCGTCGTAGGCGATCGGAACCTGGGCGGCGACGGGGCCGGTGGGACCGGCCCACGGCCCCTCGCTGAACACGCCCTCTTCGACGAAGCGCAGCCCGACACCGCTGTCGTAGCGCGTGGCGAGATGCGCGATCGTGCCGAGCAGGATCTGGTCGGCCTCCTCGGCTCCATCGACGATGGCCTGGATCGCCGCGACGACCGCGGTGTCAGCGCTCACGAGCGGATGACTCCGAGGACTTCGTCGCGACGCTCGATCATCTCCGCCTCGCTCTGCGCCTCGAGGTTGAGGCGCAGCAGCGGCTCCGTGTTGGAGGGGCGCACGTTGAACCGCCACGTGTCGTGCTCGATGGTGATGCCATCGAGGTGCGAGATGCGCGCGCCGGGGCCGTAGAGGTCCTTCAGCGTCTGCAGCTTGAGGGCGACGTCCGGAACCGGCGAGTTGATTTCGCCGGTGATGAAGTACTTCTCGCGGAGCGGCTTGAGGAGCTCATGCAGCGTGGTGCCGCTCCGCGACACGAGCTGGATCACGAGCAACGCGGGGAGGATGCCGGTGTCGACGCCGTAGAACTCGCCGAAGTAGTAGTGCCCGGAGACCTCGCCGGCGAACACGCCACCCGACTCCTTGATCGCAACCTTGATGAAGGCATGACCGACCCGGGACACCTGCGATGTGCCACCGCAGCGCGCGATGGTATCGGGCACGGCCAGCGAGGCGCGGATGTCGTAGAGGATGGTCGAGCCCGGGTGGTGCTTGAGCACCTCCTCGGCAAGGAGGGCCGTCATGAAGTCGCCGTCGACGAATTCGCCCTCTTCGTCGATGAAGAAGCAGCGGTCGGCGTCGCCGTCCCAGGCGATGCCGATCGCACCGGGATTCGCCTTCACCTTCTCGATGATGAACTGGCGGTTCTCTTCGAGCAGGGGGTTGGGCTGGTGGTCGGGAAACGCGCCGTCGGGCTCCAAGAAGAACGGGACGGCCTCGACCGGCAGCGCCTCGAGGATCGGACCGAGCATCTTGCCGGCCATGCCGCTGCCGCCATCGAGCACGACCTTGAGCGGCTTGATCGCATCCATGTCGATCAGCGACAGCATCTTGGCTGCGTAGCCGGGTAGTACGTCGAGCGGTGTGGCCGTTCCGGGCGTGACAACGGGCGGGAGAGGATCGTCCCCCAGGGCCATCTTCTTGACCTCGTTGAGGCCCGAGGCACTGCCGACGGGCTGGGCCTCAGCGCGCACGATCTTCATGCCGTTGTATTCGGCCGGGTTGTGCGAGGCCGTCACGATCAGGCCGCCATCGAGGCCGCCGTCGGCGACCGCGAAGTAGAGCATCTCGGTGCCGATCTCCCCGAGCACGGCAACGTCGGCGCCACCGTCCGTGGCACCGCGCACGGCTGCCTCGGCAAGCGCCGGCGAGGAAAGGCGCATGTCGTGTCCGATGGCGATGCGCCTGGCCTGAAAGACCTCGACGTAGGCGCGAGCGATGCGATACGCGCCGTCGGGATCGAATTGGTCCGGGACAATCCCGCGGACGTCATAGGCCTTGAAGATGGATGCGTCGAGCGTCATGCCTGAGAGGGTACCCATGCATCCCGCAGGAGACGCCACGTGTCGTCAAGATGCTGAGCCATGACTCGTGTATCCGCCAGCACGGGCATGAAGTTGTTGTCGCCGTTCCAGCGTGGCACCACGTGGAGATGCAGGTGCCCCTCGATACCAGCGCCGGCTGTGCGACCGAGGTTCATGCCCGCGTTCGCGCCGTGCGGCTTGAGCGTCCGGTCGAGCACGTCGAGGGAGCGATCGAAGAGCTCCCACACCTCGGTGCGTTCCTCGGGCGTCAATTCGCCCGGCGTTGCCACGTGGCGATATGGCGTGACCATCAGATGCCCGTTCGTGTACGGGTAGAGATTGAGGATCACGAAGCAGGTCGCACCGCGATGCAGGATCAGCGCACCCTGATCATCGGCGTGTTCGGGCGCAGCACAGAAGACACATTCCAGCGGACCGGGTCCCGACGCGCTCTTGACGAACTCGAGTCGCCATGGTGCCCATAGACGTTCCATAGCGGCAGCGTACCCGTGCGTCGGCGCGACCGGTAGGCTCGTGAGGTGGCGCCGATTCCCGACATCGCCGCGTTGGCAACCGCGCTGGCGCCGACACTCACGTCGCATCCGGCCGATGCCACGGCCAGCGTGATGCTCTGTCTGCGGGAGGGCGAACGCGGTACCGAACTCCTGCTCTGCCGACGCGCCACACGCGAGGGAGACCCATGGTCCGGGCATGTTGGTCTCCCAGGCGGCGGGGTGGAGGAGCAGGACCGCGACGCGCTCGATACCGCCGCGCGGGAGACCTACGAGGAGGTCGGCTTTGATCCACGGGCACACGGCCGCATTCTGGGCATGTTGGAGCCGCTCAAGCCGCGGACGTTTCCGATCACAATCGCGGCGTACGTTGCGCACATTACGGCGCCGGTTGAGCTGAGCTTGTCGGAGGAGATTGCCGTGGCCTGGTGGACACCATTCGCGGATCTCGCATGGGTCTCCGCCGAGGTGCCAGGCGCACCAACGCGCGTCTCAGCCTTCCAATTGCCGCACGCTGAGGCGCAGGACGTGGTGCTCTGGGGCATTACCTACCGGCTGCTGGATAGGCTGTTCCGGGTCACGAAAACTGCCGTGCTGCCGGAGTAGAATCTGGCCATGGAGCTGTACGACCTGTACTCGCAAGGGCGCCAGCATCTGGCGGCCGGCGAGACGCGCGCCGCCATCCCGCCGCTGGAGCAGGCACGCAATATCTCACCCACCACGGGATCGATCCGCGAGGCGCTCGCCATGGCCTACCTGCGCGCGCAGCGTTACAGCGATGCACTTCCCGAGGCCGAGGCCGCGGTGGAGTGTGCGCCCAACGATCACTATGCGTACTACCTCCTGGGGCGGGCGTATCAAGGCCTGGGCGATCTGACGTCCGCGCGGGCGCAGTACAAGCTCGCCAACTGGCTGCGCCCCGGTGACGAGGCGTATCAGGCGGCGCTCGCCGCTGTCGCCTGAGCCGTGTCGTCACCGCCGATCAGAACGGGCGATGCCTTCCTGTGGCGGATCGGCTGCGGTACGATCGAATCATGGCAAAGTCTTCCATCGAGCCCACGGGCAAGACCGGCGAGGAGACCTACGCGCGGATCCTCGAGACAACTGCGTGGCTGATCGCCCGCGACGGCATCCGTGGTATGCGCATGTCCCACGTCGCGGCGGAGGCAGGTGTGTCAAACGCTCTGCTGCATTACTACTTCGCGTCGCGCGAGGACCTCGTGAGTCGAGCTTTCGATGCGTTCTACGAAAAGGGCACCGATCGCTATCGGGAACGTCTGGCCGGCATTACTCACCCGGTCACCCGACTGCGTGTTGAGCTCCTTCTGTCGCTCGAGGATCATCCCGACAACCGGCTTGACTGGATGATCTGGCTTGAGTTGGCCCGGGATGCCATGCACGACGAGGACCGTCGCACGCTGTATCAGGAGAAGGCGGGCATGTGGATCGCCGATGTCGCGGGACAGATTCAGAAGGCCAAGGACGCCAAGTTCGTGCCGGCGTCGGTGGATACGCGCTCCGCTGCCCTGCGCCTGATTGCATCGATGGAGGGCTTTGGGTGGTACGTCCTGATCGGCCAGATCGAGTGGGACGAGGCCGTAGCGTGCATTGACCAGGCGTTCATGACCGAACTCGGCACTGTCGGTCCCCCGCCACCAGTGGGTGTCGTTCACCCCTGACGCAGGGCCTCTCATGCGGTACGCTCTACGTGTGACTAATCAGTCAGTCAGCCCGGAAGTCGAGCTCGATCGCCGCAGTCAGATCCTCGAATGCACGTGTAGCGTCATCGCGCGCGACGGTGCCGAGGGACTCCGCATGGCCGCCGTCGCACGGGAGGCAGGCATCTCGAGTGCGCTCCTGCACTACTACTTCGTGACGCGCGAGGACTTGATCCGTCTGGCCTTCGAGTACCACGAGACGCGCGAGACCGCTCGGGGTGAGGAGCGCCTCGCGACCATCGCCGACCCGCTGGCACGTGTCCGAGACGTCCTCTTTCGCGAGCTGTCTGACGACGAAGTCGTACGCGAGGGCTGGGTGCTGTGGAGCGAGATGAGTCGAACCGCAATCTTCCGCGATGACTTCCGTGCTTCCGTCGCCGATCGGTCTGCCCGCTGGGTCGGGCTTGTGGCCAATCTGATCGCCGCAGCGCAGGACGCCGGGCGTATTCCGGCGTCTATTGATCCTGTCTCTGCGGCGCTGCGTCTAACCGCAATGGTCGACGGCATCGGTGGACACGTGATTGTGGGTTCGCTCTCGCGCGCTGAGGCGCGCCGGACGGTCGATCTGGCCATGAACGAGATGCTGCACCTCAACGAGAAGGACCGGACATGAGCGCCACGGGGCGACGCAAGAAGGCGACGCGCGCCGGTGGCGCAAAGCTCACGCTCAACGCAAAGGCCTACGCGGATCACGAGATCTTCGAGCGCGAGCGGCGCGAAATCTTCGCGAAGGCCTGGATGATCATCGGCCACGTCGCGGAAGTGCAGAAGCCGGGCGACTTCACCACCGGCGAGATCGGTGGCGAACCCGTCGTGGTGGTGCGAGACCAGGACGGCACGCTGCGGGCGTTCTCCAATATCTGCCGCCACCGCGCTGCCCGTCTTGCCGATGGGCGCGGCTCCTGCGGCAAAGTGCTGCGCTGCCCGTACCACGGCTGGACCTATCGCCTTGATGGCTCGTTGGCCGCGATGCCCGAAGGTCGTGGTTTCGGCGAGGACTTCGACCGGGATGCCGTGCGCCTCCCGTCGTTTCAGGTCGCGGAGTTGGGTGGACTCGTCTGGGTCAATATGGATGCCGATGCGCCGCCGATACGCGAGTGGTTCGGCGAAGAGATCTGCGCCCGGTTCGAATCGCTCAACATCGACCAACTCGTGCCCACGACCAAGCGTGACTGGAAGCCACGAGAGATCCTGCGCGCGATTCCCGACGTGGTTCGGTCGCGCAAGGTCGACGACGCCAAGGCGCTGATTCCGGAGGCCGAGTACGACCGCTGGTATGCGCGGTACGACCACAACTGGAAGACCCTCGCCGATAACTACCTCGAGGGGTACCACGTCCCGATCGGTCACCCCGGTCTGCTGCGCATGCTCGACTATCCGAAGTACAAGCCCACGCTGTACGAGCGAGCGGTGTGGATTGACGGGCCGCTGCGAGATAACCCGTCGAAGGACTTCATGGAGAACCTCTATCAGCGCTACAAGCGCCCGATGGCGGAGTTCCCGGAAGAGCTCGAAGGGCAGTGGACCTACATTCACTTCTGGCCGGGGCAGTTCATCGACATCTATCCCGACACGATCGATGTCTGGCAGATGCATCCCGAAGCCCCCTTGAGCACCAAGACCACGTCGATCGTGTTTCGTTCGCCGAACGAGTCGTTCCGCGACATGCTCGTGCGTCAGATCAACTACCGCTTCAACAGCGAGGTGATGGACGAGGACGTCGAGTTGTGCGACGGCGTGCAGGTTGGTCTTGGCTCCATGACGTACACGCGTGGTGTCCTCAACGACAACGAGGCGGCCGTCGGTCATTTCCACGACCTCCTGCGTGACGCGGTACCCGGCATCGATGACCTCTCGTAGGTTCGGTCGGCACGATTGGCTTGGGCTGACGCCCGAGGTCGAGCGGTTCGGTCCGCTGTTGGTGGAACGCATCGCCGGTGCCCTGGGCGAGTCGCATGACGCTCTCGGGGAGGCCCGAGTCGAGGGTTTGATCCGCGATGGCGATGCGGCTGCGTGGCTCGCGTATCTGGCTGCGCTGACAGCGCTCGTGGATCGCGGTGCCGCCTCCGGTGTGGCCGAGGCGGAGACCGAGATTCTGGCCGAGATCCTCCGCGATCAGTACCGCCTTGCGCCTGGGGTCCTCGTCCTCTCGGAGGCCGACATGGCACGCTCCCAGCACCTCGAGGCCCTCTTGGAGACACGATGACCGACGCCCTGCGCACCGACTTCGCACCGCTGCTCGACATTCGCCGCGCGGCGGTCGTCGGTGCTTCGGATCGCGGGCCCGGCTACACGCTGCTGCAGAACCTCAGCGCCCACGGCGGCGAGGTCATCGGCGTGCACCCGAAGCGCGAGGAGGCTGCGGGGCATCGCTGCGTGCCGAGCATCGCCGACGTGCCGTTTACCCCCGACGTCGTGTCGATCGCCCTCGGCCCCCGCACGATCGTGCCTGCGCTCGACGAAGCCATTGCCGCTGGCCACCGCGTGTTCTCGATTCCCGGACTCGGGGCCGAGGCGGCGGGGGAAGAGGGCGACATCGCCCGTGCCGCCGTCCGTGAGCGGCTGAACGCTGCTGACGCCGTGTGCGTCGGCATTAACTGCATGGGCATCGCCGTTCCCGAGCGACCATCGCCGTGGATGGGCACCATCTGTCCGGGCTTCCGCGACGGCGGCGTCGCTGCCATTGTCGGATCCGGCTCGATCGGGGAGGCGGTGCTCGCCCTCGGCCCACGCGTCGGCTTTCGCAGTGTTGTCTCGATCGGGTCGGAGACCAGCCGTGACGCAGCGGACTGGCTGGCGTTTCACGTCGAGGACGAGCGCACGCGCGCGATCGGCCTGTTCCTTGAGGCAGTTCGCCGTCCCGCTGCGTTTCGTGCGGCGCTGGAGCGCGCCTCCGATGCCGGCAAGCCCGTCGTGATTCTGAAGGTGGGACGTTCTGAGGTTGCGGCGCGTAACGCCATGGCCCACACGGGCGCGATCGTGGGCTCTGACCAGTCGTTCGACGCGCTCTGTCGCTCCTACGGCGCGATCCGGGTGGACGACTACGGCGATTGGCTCGAGCAGTTGGAAGTGCTCGGAACGCCGCGCCGCCCTCGTGGCCTTCGCACGGTGCTGCTGACCAACTCGGGCGGTGAGGCGGAGCTGGTTGCCGACGTCTCCGACGCCGCAGGTATGCCCTTGATGACGCTGCCTGCGGACCTCGCCGCCGACATCGACGCGGCGTGGCCCTTCCATGGCGTGCACAACCCGATCGACTACTGGGCGTTCGGCGAGCCGGAGGAGATCGTCCCCGACATCGTGCGTCGCTGTGCCCAGCATCCGGACGTCGACAACGTCGTCATCAACATCGACCAGTCCTGGCGGTTCACGAACGGCGAGCGCGATAACGCCGAGCATGCGTGCACGACGATGGCCGACATCGCGCTCGAGACCGATGCGTTCTGCGCGGTGCTCTCGACCGCCGTCTCCGATCCGTCGGACACCGCCGTCCTCAACGCGGCGCGTGGTGGTGTGCCGGTCCTGATCGGCGCCGGGATGGGCATGCGCGCCATCGCACGGGCTGCGCAGTGGCGCCCCACGAAGCCGGAGGCGCCCGCACCCTGGGAGACGCCGGCCTGCCCCGAGCTCGAGCGCGAAGCCGGGCATCTGGCGGAGGCCGATGCGAAGGCAGTGCTCGGCCGCTACGGCGTTCGCGCTCCGCAAGAGATCCGTGCCGCCAACCCTGCAGAGGCGCATGCGGCCGCGACCGAGATCGGCGCCACCGTCGTCGTCAAGGTCGATGGCCCGGCGCACAAGGAGAAGTACGGCGGCGTGATTCTGGGCTGCACCGACCCCGAGCGCGCCGCCGCGGCCGCAGAGAAGATCGGAGCTCCAGTGCTCGTCTGCGAGGAGATTCGCGGAGGCGCCGAGGTCCTCTGCGGACTCGTGCGCGATCCGCTCTACGGACCGGTTGTGGTGGTCGGCGTGGGTGGCTCGTGGGCCGAGGCCGTCGGTGACACCGCGCGCGCGGGGCTCGGACCGATCTCGCAGGCCGACGCAGAACGCCTCGTGCGTTCCGTCGGTCCGTTGGGGCACCGGCTCGCCGACGCGGAGATCGCCATCGTGGCGGAGACCCTCGTTGCTCTCGGCCGTGTCGCCCATGACTTCCCTCGCGTGTCGGAGATCGACGTCAACCCCCTCGTCATCCGCGACGGCGCCGGCGTCGCGCTCGACGGACTGATCGTCCTCAGCGACGACTGAACGGAGCACTGTGGACTTCTCGTTGACCCCCGAGCAGCAGGATCTGCGCGACCGCGCGCGGACCTTTGCCGACGCCCTCCTGCCGCACGAGGTGGCAGCGGAGGAAGCCGGTGGTGTTGTGCCCGCGGAGGTCAAGGCCGAGATCCGACGGCTGGCGCGCGAGCTGCGCCTGATCGGCGGCAATCATGCCGTCGAGCACGGCGGACAGGGCTGGAAGATGATGGAGCACGTCATCGTCCACGAGGAGCTTGGGCGCGTCACGAACGGTCTCTGGTGGCTGATGGGCGGTGGGTACAACGTGCTCGCCCTCGGAACACCGGAGCAGATTGACGCGTATCTCAAGCCGACCCTCGCCGGGGATCGCGCTGACGCCTACGCCGTCACGGAGCGCGACGCGGGCTCCGACGCATCGGGCATCAAGGCAATTGCCGAGCGTGTCGATGGCGGGTTCCGCATCCGTGGCGAGAAGTGGTTCGTCACGAGTGGCGACCACGCCGACTTCCTGATCGTGATGGCGAACGTCATCGACGGTGGCAATCTGCTGCCGACCCTCTTTCTGATCGATCTGCCGTGTCCCGGCGTCGAGATCATCGACGACCCGCTGTTCACGCACGTCTTCCCCGATGGGCATCCCACGTACCGCCTCGACTGCGTCGTACACGAGTCGGCCGTCCTCGGTGGTCCGGCCCAGATCGGTCAGGGTGATGCGGGGCAGCACGCGTGGTTCGTGGAGGAGCGCATCCACATCGCCGCGCGGTGCGTCGGCGCTATGCAGCGGCTGCTCGATGAGGCCGTCGGCTGGGCAACTGAGCGCCAGCAGTTTGGCCAACCGATCATGGAGTTTCAGGGCGTCAGCTTTCCGCTTGCGGACTCGGCGGCCGATTGCGTTGCGGCGCGTCTCTTGACGTACCAGTGTGCGCAGATGTTCGACGACGGTGCCGCGCCCAAGCTCGTCCACGCGCGGGCCAGCATGGCCAAGCTGTTTGCCAGCGAGCGCGCCTACGTGTGTGCCGATCGCGCCGTCCAGACGTGGGGCGGGCGCGCGTACATGCGCCGGAATGCCGCTGAGCGGCTCTTGCGCGAGTTGCGTGTCGACCGCATTTGGGAGGGAACATCCGAGATCCAGCGGGTGATCGTGGCGAATGCACTCGTCAAGCGCGGCGTCACGGCGACCCTGGCCGTCGATCAAAGGGACTGCCAGTGAGCCGGCAGCTCGACCTCACGCCGCTGTTCGAGCCCAAGAGCGTGCTGCTCGTCGGCGCCACGGCGGATACGAAGAAGTGGGGCGGGTGGGTGACCAAGTCGTTCGCCGACTCCCGCGACCAGCGTGAGACGTACCTCGTCAATCGCCGTGGCGGTGAGATCTACGGCATGCCGGTGCATGAGGCGATCACCGACGTGCACGCGCAGGTGGATCTCGCGCTGATCGTCGTGCCCGTCGGCGGTGTGCAGGAGGCCGTGACGCAGTCGCTCGCCTTGGGCGCCAAGGCGCTGGTCATCATCACCGCTGGCTTCGGCGAGGCGAGTCCCGAAGGCCTGGCCATGCAAGAGGCGATCGTTGCCGAGGCACGTGCCGCAGGCGCGGTGGTCCTCGGACCGAACTGCCTTGGCCTGTACAACGATGCGACCGACTTCAACGCCTACGGCGGGTCGTTCCCCTCGGGCGACCTGGGCTTCGCGACGCAGAGCGGGAATCTCGCGCTCGAGGTTGCGCTGCTGCTCAAGCACCAGGGACTGGGGTTCTCCCGCTTCGCCAGCGTCGGGAACCAGGCCGACCTCACCATCGCGGACGTGATTCGGCATCTCGGCCAGCACGAGGACTCCAAGGTCGTTGGTGCCTACGTCGAGTCGCCGAAGGATGGCGCCGACTTCGCCGACGCCGTGCGCGAGGCTGCGGCGATCAAACCTGTGGTGCTGTTCGCCGGCGGTCGCACGGCAGCCGGCGCCCACGCGGCTGCATCGCACACCGGCAACCTTGCCGCCGAGTCGCGTGTGTTGCGCGCGATCTGCCGCGACGCCGGCGCGATCGTCGTGGATACCCCCGGCCAGTTCGTTGATGCCGTGGCGGCGCTCCGCAATGGCTATTCGCTCGGTCAGCGTCGTATCGGCATCGTCGCCGATGGCGGTGGGCATGGCGTGGTGGGAGCCGACGTCGTCACCGAGTACGGGCTGATTATGGCGGAGCTCAGCAAGGAGACGGAGGCCGCCTTGGTGCCCCACCTGCGGCACAATCCGCCGGGCAATCCGGTGGATCTCGCGGGCGCCGACGCATCCATGCTGTGGTGCTTCCACGGGCTCGTGGATGCGATGCTGGCCGCCCCCGAGGTCGATGCAGTTGTCATGACGGGGTACTTCGGTGGCTACGGCGCGTACCACCCCGAAGCAGAAGGCACGGAAGTCGAGGTAGTCGACGCAATCGCCGCCGCTGCTGCGAAGCATGGCAAGCCGGTCGTGGTCCAGTCGATGGAGGAGCCCAGTGGCAACGCCTCGATTCGGCGCATGTACGAGATCGGGCTCCCCGTCTTCCCCCGCATCGAGCAGGCCGTTACGGCACTCACGCGTCTCGATCGGCCGCCGACGGTCGTCGCCACCGATCCAGGCCCGGTCGTGGCGCGCACGCTGAGTGACCGACCTGCCTACCCCGAGGCACGCGAGGTGCTGAGCGAGCTCGGGATCGCCTTCCCCGCCGGCCGTCTGGCGACAAGCGCGGCCGAGGCTGCTGCGGCAATCGACGAGGTTGGCACGCCGGCGGCCATGAAGGCCGTGGCCGCGGAGCTATTGCACAAGACCGATGCGGGTGGCGTCGTGCTCGGCGTGACGTCAGCAGAGATTGCGGCAGAGACGTTTGCGGCGATGAAGCACCGTGTCGAAGAGGCCTCTGGCTTGGCGCTCGACGGTATCTGGGTCGAGAAGATGGCGGCGTCCGACGGCGTCGACCTGGTCGTGGGGGCGCGGCGCGACCCCTCGTTCGGCCCGGTTGTGCTGCTCGGTGTCGGTGGCGTGTTCGTCGAGGTACTCGACGACGTGGTGATTGCGCCCGTGCCGACCGATCCCGCGCATCTCGCGGGCCTCATGCGCACGCTTCGCGCGTTCCCGCTCCTCGACGGCGCCCGTGGTCAGCAGCCCGTCGATTGCTTCAGGGTCGCGGAGATCGCAGTGCGCCTCGGCGACCTGCTGCTCGCGCATCCCGAGATTGCCGAAGTGGAGATCAATCCGCTACGCGCAACGTCCGACGGCGCTACGGCGCTGGACGCGCGAATAGTCAATCTCCGCTGATCCGCCCCGCGACGTTCTGCGAAGAAACGGTGGGGGAACGCCAGGGCTCGTCCACCTCGGTGGGCGAGCCCTCGCGATCCCCCTTAGTGCGGGAGGGTCGGGTAGCCCGGAGGCGCTGTGATGTCCCCCAAGCCGGGAGGTAATTGCACGTTCGAGAGGTTAGGCAGCCCCGGCGGCGATGAGTACGTGATGATGACCAAGGCGCCCTGCGGTGCTGTGAATTTGACCTGCGGGGGCACGGTGCAGTCGAGGCAGATCCGGTCGGCCTGAAGCGTGCCGAGCACGACACCCTGGGGCGAATCGGCGCACGACGGCACGTCCCGGACCTGAGACGACGGCTGGCCGGGAAAGAGCACGGAGCCGATGTCGAGGCCGGAGGCGATGCCGACGGTTTCGGATGGGCCGCAGAAGGCAACCGTTGCAGTGCCGATCGTGTACAGCGACGCAGTAATCCACGACGGGGCCGACGCCACGCAGGTCTGCGAGTACGTGGCATTGAGATCGACGGCGTACGCCAAGGACGCCCGTGTCGACGGGCACGGCGGCATGCTGCCGTCATCCACGAACAGCTGGCCGGCGTAGCGTCCCAGTGCATGACGGAACTTCCTGCAATGCGGTGGGTGTTGCTGTTGCGCACGTGTGATTGTGCCGTGTCCTGACATCAGCGTCAGTGACGCGCGTCACTGTAGCGGCTGGCGTCGTGCGACGGATCGCCGTCGTGGACACCGGGGAGGCGATCGCTGATCATGTCGGGGTGCCGACCGTCGTCCTGTTCCCGACCTGCCTCGGCGATGTTGTCGCCCGGCAAACGGTGGCGGATGCCGATCGCGTTCTGCAACGCCTGGGGTTCACGGTGCGCGAGGCGCGAGGCGCCACCTGCTGCGGCCAGCCGGCGTTCAACAGCGGTCATGATGGCCCGGCGCGGACTGTGGCTCGTGCGACGCTGCGCGCGCTCGACGACGGTACCGACGACCCGGTTCTCGTCCCTTCCGGTTCGTGCGCAAGCATGGTGCGGTTGCACTGGCGCGAGCTCTTTCACAAGACCGACGACGCTGCAGGTGCCTTGCGCATCGCCAAGCGCGTCCGCGAGCTATCGTCGTTCCTCGCCGAGCAGGCCCCTGCGATCGCGTCGCTACAGCCGCGCCTGACGGCCCGCGTCGCCTACCACGACAGCTGCCACATGCTGCGCGAGTTGCGCATCAAGCAGGCCCCGCGCGATGTGCTGGCCGCGATCGACGGCGTCGAGCTGGTCGAGCTGCCCGGCGGCGAACGCTGCTGCGGGTTCGGCGGGACGTTCGCTGTGCGCTATCCCGAGGTGTCTGTCGCGATGGCGGATTCGAAGCTGCAGGAACTCATGCCGGCGGACGTTGACCTGCTGGTGTCAGCCGATCCAGGCTGTCTGATGCAGCTTGGCGGCCGGCTGTCGCGCGAGGGCAGTCCGGTGCGCGCCGTGCATCTGGCCACGCTCTTGGCCGAGGCAATCGCATGAGCGTGCAGGAAGACATCGGCGGCAGGCCGCTGCCACCCGGTTGGGCGGCGCCGGCGCACCAGCCCGGCGCGTTCGAGCTGCCGACCACCACCTTCCGTGAGCGCGCCGACCGCACGATGGCGCGTCCCTTCGCCCGCAAGGCAATCGCCGGGGCGACGGACCACGCCGCGGCGCTGACCTGGCGCAAGTTCGAGGGCGTTGATCACGACGCTCTGCGGGATCAGGCCAAGCAGATTCGCGCGCACGCGATTGCCAACCTGCCCGACTATCTCGAGCAGTGGATCGACAACGCAGAGGGCAACGGCACCGTGGTGCACTTCGCCGCCGACGAGACCGAGGCGCGTCGCATCATCGCTGGCATCTGTGTCGACGAGGCGATCCAGAGCGTCGTCAAGTCCAAGTCGATGGCGTCGGAGGAGGTGTCGCTCAACTCGGCCCTCGAGGGCGTCGGCGTGGACGTGGTCGAGACCGATCTCGGCGAGTTCGTCGTCCAGGCGATGGGCGATCGTCCTGGTCACGTGATCGCTCCGATCCTGCATCGCACCAAGGATGAGGTCCATGCCCTGTTCTCGGACATGGCGGGCGAGGATCTCCCCAACGAGGCCGAGGCGCTGACGGCGTTCGCCCGCGCCGGACTCCGGCATGCGTTCCTCACCGCAGACGGTGGCATCAGCGGGGGGAACTTCCTGATCGCGGAGACGGGCGAGGTGATGCTCGTCACGAACGAAGGCAACGGGCGTCTGACGACGTCCGTGCCACGTGTGCACATCGCGCTCGTCGGGATCGAGAAGGTGATTCCACGTCGCCGGGATCTCGCGGTGCTCCTGCCCCTGTTGACGGGTCACGGCACGGGTCAGCAGATCACGACGTACGTGTCGGTCACCGGCGGACCGCGGCGAGACGGTGAGCCCGACGGGCCGGAGCGCACGCACGTCGTCTTGCTCGATGCGGGCCGCAGCGCCCTCCTCGGCGGCGAGTTCGAGGAGGCACTGCACTGCATCCGCTGTGGGGCGTGTCAGAACGTCTGCCCGGTGTACAGGCAGGTTGGCGGGCACGCCTACGGCTGGGTCTATGGCGGTCCGATCGGCGCGGTCCTCACGCCGCTCTTCCGCGGCCAAGAGGAGGGTGGAGAGGTTGCGCAGGCGACGACGCTCTGCGGTGCGTGCGACGACATCTGCCCGGTACGCATTCCTCTGCATGACCTGCTGCTCGGCCTCCGACGCCAGCGCGACGCCGAGGGCCAGGCACCGCGCGGCGAACAGCTCTCATTCGCCGTCTGGGCGGCGGTCTGCAGCAGGCCGCGTCTGTACCGCGCCAGTACGGCTGTGAGTCGCACGGCCCTCGGGCTGCTTGCCCACGGCGACACGGTCTCGGCGCGCGTGCCAGGGTTGCGACGATGGACGGCAGGGCGCGATCTCGTTCTGCAGAGGACATCGCGATGACGGACCGCGCATCGTTCCTCGCCGCGGTCCGCTCGACGCCGCGTGGTCATGACCCTGGCCTCCCAGATCGTGGGCAGGCACCAGACGCTCCGACCGAGCTGCGCGACGGTGAGGCACGCATCGATCGTCTGGTGGCCGAGTCGGAATCGGTGTCTGCCGGTGTGCAGCGGGTTTCGGCTGCTGGCGTAGGGGACTGCGTCGCGCAATTACTCGGCAGCGCGGGAGCCATCCGGATCGCGCTCACCGAGGATCTCGGCGCGCATGCCGGCGCGATTCGGGATGCCTGCGAGGCCGCTGGCCTCGACGTCGACGATTACGCGTCCGTGGCCCCCGACCGTGCTCGCGCAGGTGCGCTCCAGGCCACAGTCACCGGGTGCGCTGCGGCTGTCGCTGCGACCGGATCGATTGTCACGACGGCACGTGGGGCCGGTCGCGCGGGTGCGCTCATTGCTCCTACCCATATCTGTGTGGTCAACGAACACCAGATCGTCGGGGGCCTCCACGAACTGTTCGACGGTGACGTGCTCGCCGACGTCGGCAGTCTGTTTGCACTCCAGTCGGGTCCGAGCCGCAGCGCAGACATCGAGAAGGTGCTGATTCTCGGCGTCCACGGGCCGGGCAACGTCCAGCTTGTGATCGTCGAAGACTGACGTCTACGCGACGATGTCGACCGGCGTCCCCGGCCGGACCAACGGAGCGATCGCGGCGATCTTCGGATCCGGCACGCGGATGCAGCCGTGGGACGGATTCGTGCCTGCGGTTGCCCACAGGGTGCCCCGCGCGCCATGGATGGCCACGCGTCCGGGTCCGCCGGCGAATTCGAAGAGGACGTTGGAGTGTGCCGTCAGGTGCAGCGCCCAGGGTCCGAGCGGGCTGTAGCCCGGCTCGCGCACCTTCTGGTAGATGGCGAAGATGCCCTTCGGAGTCGGCGTGGAGGCGGCACCAAGGGCAACACCAACCTGCTTGATGCGCCGCCCCTTGCGGAAGACCGTCAGCGTATGCCGCTTGAGCGAGATCACGACGCGCGTCGGATCGGTGCTTACGATCGTGTTTGCCTCACGAATCCATCCGGTCGATCCATTCGGCCGAGACGGCAGCAGGACGCGCAGCCAGCCGGCACCGGTCGGATCGACCACACGCTCCATGATCTGCAGCACAACGGGATTCCCGGTGCTGGCAATCCAGGGTGCGATCACCTTCTCCGCATTGAGCGCGCCGGGCTGCTTGTACACGCCGACCTTCGTGACGAGACGTGCGACATGCACCAGCTTCTTGGTCGGAACAAACGCGGGGTCGGGCGTCATCGGCGGCAGCGGCGCATCGGGGATGGACGCCGCCACCGCCGCGTTGGCTGCAGCCGTGTCGGCATCCTGTGCCTGCGCAAGGGCCGGCGCCATGACGAAGCAGGTCATGAGCGCAACGACGATCACGGTGACGCGTGTCATACGCCAAGTATCGCGCACCTCCGGGTGCCATCGTGCTGGACGGCGAGCCGGCACCCATGCGACGATCCATGTATGTCCGAACCGCATCGCTCCCTTTGGCTCCAGCAGGCCTACACCGGCTCGACCGATCGTCCCGCGCTTTCCGGGGGAGATCGCGCTGATGTCGCGATCGTCGGCGGAGGCTTTCTCGGTCTCTGGACGGCCATTCAGCTGAAGGAACGCGCTCCCGGCATCGATGTCGTGATCATCGAGAAGGACATCTGCGGCGGTGGCGCGTCGGGCCGCAACGGGGGCGAGGTGCTGAGCTGGTGGGCCAAGCTCGAGACGTTGATCAAGCTCGTCGGTGAGCGCGAGGCGCTCGAGCTGGCGTATGCGTCCGAGTGCGCTATCGGGGAGATCCAAGCAGCCTGTGAGCGGTATTCCATCGATGCACAGTTCCGCCAGGGCGGGTACCTGTGGACCGCGACCACGGAGGTTCAGCGGGGCTCGTGGCTCCCCGTGATGGAGCTCTGCGATTCGCTGGGCGTGCAGCCGTTCCAGCAGTTGTCCCACGAGGAGATCGCGAGGCGCACCGGTTCGCCCGTGCACCTGGAGGGCGTGCTCGATGCGTCGGCGGCGACGGTCCATCCGGGCTATCTGGTGCGAGGACTGGCCCGCGTCGCGCAGCAGCTCGGCGTGCGCATCTACGAGCACACACCGATGGTCGAGCTTGATCGGCGGGCGCCTGCGGTCATCCGCACGCCGCAGGGTGCGGTGACGGCAGACAAGGTGATCCTCGCGATCAACGCGCACGCGGCTGGGTTGCGCGAGTTGCATCGTCAGATCGTTGCGATCTCGAGCGACATGGTGTCCACCGTGCCGATTCCTGAGCGCCTCGAGGAGATTGGCTGGACCGGTGGCGAGGCGATTTCGGACTCGCAGCTCCAGATCCACTACTACCGCACGACCGCGGACGGTCGCGTCACGTTTGGCAAGGGTGGCTGGGGGATTGCCTTCGGCGGTCGGATGGGGGCCGGATTCGATCGTGATACCAAGCGCGCCGCCGACGTCACGCTCGGTTTCCGTCGGCTCTATCCGAACCTCGCCGACGTCTCCATCGACCACGACTGGAGTGGCCCCATCGATCGATCGCCGACGGGCATTCCCCTGTTCGGCAACCTCGGCGGCCGCTCGCACATCCTGTACGGCGCGGGCTTCTCCGGCAACGGCGTCGGACCGTCACACCTCGGCGGGCAGATTCTCGCCGGCATGGTGCTTGGTGATCGCGACGGGATTGCGACCTGTGGCCTCGTCAACGGAAAGCCCGGCACGTTGCCGCCAGATCCCATCCGCTACATCGGGGCGCACGTCGTCCGCACCGGCGTTGCCGCCAAGGAGAACAAGGAGGCGGTTGGTCAGCAGCCTGGGCGTATCTCCGAATTCCTCGCGGGGCTGGCGCCGGGCGGGATGATCCCGAAGAAGTCGAAGCAGAAGACCTAGCGACCGCTAGTCGCCGAGGGCTTCGGCCACGCGTCGCGTGTCGGACGTGTCCGCCTTCGCGACGAGCGCGACATCCACGCGATTGTCGTGGAACGTGGGGGAGCCACCCATATCCGCATCGCGCACGGGCGTGGTGGCGTTGACGTTGTTGCCCCCGCCGTCCTTGGCCCAATAGGCCTTGTACGACCAGGCAACGCCATTGCGGGCCAGCGGATGGATAGCGGCCAAACACGTGAACGCGCCACGGTCGTTCGCGACCTCCACCCGATCGCCAGGTTCGATGCCACGTTCGTTGGCGTCGTCGGCGCTCAGAAACACCGTGGGTTCACCCGTCATCCGCAGGTGCCCCGGCAGGTCCGCGAACGTGGAGTTGAGAAAGAAGCGCTGGGCCGGCGAAATCAGGATCAGCGGGAAGCGTTCGGCCAACGCGGCGTCAGCGCCTTCGAACGAGGGCGTGTAGCCGGGGATCGGATCGAGGCCCTGATCGGCAAGCGCAGGCACCGTGATGTGCAGCTTGCCATCGGGCGTGGGGAAGTTGCCGTGCGCATGGTGCGCCGTGCCGCGGATGTCGTCCACGCGGGCGTAGCCCGTCTCCGAGAGCGACTCGAACGTGATGCCGCGGGCGCGGGCGATGTCCGTGTCGATGAATTGGCGCACGAGGTCCTCATCGGAGTCGTGCAGCCGGGGGTGGGACAGTCCCAATGCCGACGCAAGACGGCGGAAGATCTCGGTGTTGGGCAGGCAGTCCCCGATGGGATCGATGGCGGGCAGGTTCAGGGTCAGATAGTGATGCCCATACGAGGGATGAATGTCGAGGTGCTCCGTCTGCATCGTGGCGGGCAGCAGGACGTCGGCGAACATGGCCGTGTCCGTCATGCGGTGCTCGAGCACGGTCAGATGAAGATCGCCGCGCCGAAACCCGCGTTGCGCGCGAACTTGATCGGGCACCGTTGCTGCGGGGTTCGTGTTCCAGACGACGAGTGCGTGGACCTGCGGATCCTGCTCGGTATCGGTGAGCGCCTCCGCGAGGCGCGACATGTTGATGACGCGCGCGGGAGGGAGGTCGAGGCCCGCAGGCTCCTCGAGATCGATCGTGATGTCGTCGAACCGGCCGGCCGTCTCGGGCAGCACGCCGCCGCCCACGTGGCGAAAATCCCCGGTGACGGCGCCCAAGATGACAATCGCGCGATACGCCGCTCCGGCGCCGCCGTGGCGTTGGAGCCCAAGACCCATCCGGATCGCCGTCGGCCGCGTGGTGATCATGCGATCGGCCAGGCCCTGTACCTCGGCGACGTCGAGGCCGCAGATGTCGGCGGCGCGCGCAGCGTTCCAGTCGCCAAGACGTTCGCGCAACTCCGGCCAGCCCACGGTGCACTCGGCGAGCCATTCCTCGTCGCACGCACCGGCGGCCAGCAGTTCGCCCATCAACCCCATGGCGAGCGCGCCGTCGGTGCCCGGGAGTACCTGCAGGTGTTGATCGCAGCGCTGCGCCGTATCCGTCGGCAGTGGATCGATGGCGACCACGTGGGCGCCGTTGCGCTGAGCCTCGTGGATGAAGTGCCACTGATGCATGTTGGACGACAGGAGATTGGCGCCCCAGATCAGGATCAACTTGGAGTGCACGAAGTCCTCGGGGTCGAGGCCGACTGGACGCTTGATGGTCACGTTCATCGCGGCAGTGGCCGCGCCGGTGCAGATCGTCGTGAAGAGGCGCGTGGCACCGAGGTGCTTGAACAGACGCTGCCCGAGCGACCAGCCCTGGACGGCGCCGAGGGTACCGGCGTAGTAGTACGGAAGGATCGCTTCGGGGCCGTGACGATTGATCGTCTGCTGCAGCGCATCCGCAGTCAGGCCGATCGCCTCATCCCAGTCGATCTCCTGGAACTGCCCCGCGCCCTTCTCGCCGACGCGCCGCATGGGTGTGGTCAGGCGATCGGGGGCGTAGACGGCGTCGAGGTAGCGGTTGACCTTGCCACAGAGGGAGCCACGCGTGTACGGATGATCCTTGCGGCCGCGCATGCGCACGGCGCGACCATCCTTGACGTCGATCTGCCACGCGCAGGTATCGGGACAATCGAGCGGACAGGCGCCGTTGACGATGCGCTTCATGCCGCGAGTGTACGCGACAGTTGGCCCGCTGGACAGTTGTCTAGGCGTCGCGACGTCGACGCGCGGCGTCCACGACAAACTGGAAGAGCGCGTGCTGTTCCGGCTCGTGCATCTTCTCGGGATGCCACTGGACGCCGACCACCTCCCAGTCGCCCGACCCTTCGAGTGCCTCAACGACCTGCCCCACGCGCGCCGTGGCGATCATGTCGCCTGGATCGACGACCGCCTGATGGTGGATCGAGTTGACGGCGAACGTGCGAGAGCCCATGACGCGCGCGATCTCCGAACCCTCGTCGACGGTGACATCGTGGCGTGAGCCCATCAGCGCAACGGGCGTGCTTTCGATGATGGGATGGCCGTGCTCGGGCTTCAGGTCCTGAATCATCGTCCCGCCAGCGGCTACGGCCAGGGCCTGCATGCCGCGGCAGATCCCGAGGACAGGCAGACGACGTGCACGCGCGCCGCGGGCAAGGGCAAGCTCCCAGACGTCGGCGCCGGCATTGGAGTCCTCGAGCTCGGTCGCGGTCTCCGCGCCGTAGTGCTCGGGATGCAGATCGCCCCCGCCGGTCATCACGAGACCGTCCAGAAGATCGAGAACCGCCTCGGCATCCTCGTTATGCGGGATGATCAGCGGCAGCCCGCCAGCGCGCGTGATCCCGTCGGTGTAGTTCGGATCGAGCGTATAGAGATCGGTCTGGTCGCCGAGGTACGTCGGAAGATCGCGACGAAAGGCGGTCAGGCCGATAACGGGCGGACGCATGCGGGCAGCCTAGCGACTAGCCGAGTGGCCACGGCAGATCGGGCATGTGCCGTGTCCACACAGCCTCAAGCGCCCCATCGCCGATGATCGTCGCGAGAGCATCGTCCAAGGCTTCGCGCAGCGCGTCCTCGCCGTGGCGGACGGCGATGCCCCACTGGTTGCGCGTCTCGATCGTGAACGCCAGCCGTAGCTCCGGGTCGTCGTCGAGCGTGACCATGACCACGTCGTCATCGACGAAGCCATCGATTTCGCCCGACCGGGTGGCGGCGATCATGTCGGCGTAGACGTCATCCGTGGCGCCGTCGAACGGCACCGGGATCACGCCGGGAAAGGTCTCGGTGAGCGCCATGTTCGTACTCATGGCAATGGCACCGATCCGCTTGCCCGCGCATTCCAGCGGGTTGGAGATCGTGCTTTCAACCCGCGTCACCAGCGACTCGTTGAAGATCGCGTAGGGGCGCGTGAAGTCGGCGAGCGTCCGCCGGTGGTCGGTGATGCCCTGGCCGCACCAGATGCCGTCGACCTGGTGCGCGTGCAAGGACGGGTAGAAGTCGCTCCACGACAGCGGGACCCAGACCAGCTCGAGACCCAACTGGTCCGCGACAAGACGAGCCGCGTCTGGCTCGTAGCCGGGGCGGGTGCCGTCCGGGAGCATGAGACCCATCAACGGCATCGCGTCGAGGTCACCGCAGCCAAGGGTCAACGTGCCTAGGGTGACGAGGTCGTAGGTGCTCATGGAATCCACTGCCTGTACATCATGTTCTCCCATTCGGTGACCGCTCCGCAGAAGCGGGCCCACTCGTCGCGTTTGAAGTCGGCATAGAGGTTGGTCAGATCTTCGCCCAGGGCGCCGCGGACGAAGGCAGAGCTCGCAAACTTCTCCACGGCGTCACCCAGCGTCAACGGCAGTGCATCGAATTTCTCTGGGCCGGTGACGCCAGGTTCGGGCGCCGGCCCAGGGTCGATGGAGCTGTCGAGTCCGTCCTCGATCGCGGCCGCAATCAGGGCATGGGAGAGGTACGGGTTGACGATCGAGTCGGGAAGCTTCAGCTCGAGGCGTCCGCTGGCGCTGATGCGCACGCTGCGGCTGCGGTCGTCGAGACCCCAGTCAACGCGCGACGGGGCGAACTGTCCGGCGTCCCAGTAGCGCTTGTAGGAGTTCACCGTGCTCCCGTAGACGGCCATCGATGCCGCAGCGTGCGCGAGCAGGCCTCCGAGCGCATGTTTGGCCGTCTCGGTGATGTGCAGCTCTCGTCGTCCGGGCTCCGCAAAGGCGTTCTGCCCGTCCTTCCAGAGCGACAGGTTGTGATGGCAGCCGTTGCCCATGATGCCGATCTCGGGCTTCGGCATGAAGGTGACCTCGATGCCGAGTTCGCGGGCTACCTGCACGCAGATCTGGCGGTACGTCAGCAGGCGGTCAGCGGTGCGATCCGCGCGGTCGTACATGAAGTTCAATTCGATCTGCCCGGCGTCTTCGTAATCGCCTTCGATCATGTCGATGCCCATCGCGCGGGCGTAGCGAATCACGCGCTGGTAGATCTCGCGCGTCAGCTCGAGCGTGCCGGCGTGGTACGCCGTACTCACGCCGGGGCGGGCAACGGGGTCGTAGCCCTCGCCCTTCCACGTCACTTCGGGCTCGGTGCCACTGCGCAGCTCGTACCCCGTGCGCTGTTCGAGGCCGTCAATGGCACGCCGCATGACGCCGCGGACGTCTGTCGACAGCGGCGCGCCAGGATCGCGATGGCTGTCGTCGCGGCGGTAGAGGCTGCAGAGGAAGCGTCCGACGCTGGGCTCCCACGGCAGGACCTGAAAGGAGTCGGAGTCGGGGATGACCGCGAACTCCTCCGCTGCAATGCCGCCGCCGAATAGCTCGCCATGGCGATCGGCCGCGACGTCGGCAATGGCCGAGCCATGGAACTGGACGCCCTTGTCGAGGCTCCGCTTGAGATGCGCGGCCGGCACGACCTTGGCGAGCACCCGCCCGTTGATCGAAACGAACTGGTAGTAGATGAACTCCACGTTGGCCTGCTTGATGCGGGCGGCGAGTTCGTCGGCCGCGTTGGCGTTGGCCTCGCGGTGCGTGGTCAGGGCATCGGTCATCGTGCTTCCTTGCGATCCCAGGTGAGCACCTGGCGGACGGGGCCGGTATTGCCGGAGTCGGGCAGCCATTCGGGCTCCTCGGCGTAGCGAAGTCCGGGCAGGCGTTGGGCGAGCAGGCTGAGCGCCTCCATCATGTCGCCACGAGCGATGAAGTGTCCGAGGCAATAGTGGCGTCCGCCGCCGAAGCCGAAGTGCTTTGGGCGCGTGTCGTTGGTGATGTCGAAGTCGGGCGCAGCAACCGCCCGCGGGTCGGTACCGCTCGACTCCGTGAAGAGATGGATCGTGGTGCCCTGAGGGACGAAGATCCCGTCGATGTCGCAGTCCTCGGCTGCTTCGCGCGTGACCCACGTCGTCGTCGGGCGCATGCGCATGACCTCTTCGACCGCGTTGGCGGCGTACTCCGGGTGCTCGCGCAGCAATGCCCACTGGTCAGGGTGCCGGACGAACAGATCCATGGCCAGTCCGAGTTGGTTGCGCGTCGTGTCGATGCCGCCTTGGAACAGCAGAATGACCGTGGTGCGCAACTCCGCGTCGCTCAGGCGATCGCCGTCCTCGTTCGCATCCACGAGGGTCTGCAGGAAGTCATCCGTCGGCGAGGCACGGCGCTCCGCGATCAGGCCGTCGGCGTAGATCCCCATCTGCTCGAGTCCCCACTCGACCTCGTCGAGACGCTCTTTGGCTGCAATCGACAGCGCGAGACTCATTTTCTCGGCGTAGAGGGCGAGTTCTTCCCAGTTGGAGTCATCGACCCCGAGGAGCCGGCAGATCACGCGGGTGGCGTACGGCTCGGAGAACTGGTGCATGAACTCGCACTGCCCGTCGTCGATGAAGCCATCAATCAGCTCGTTGGCGAGCTCTTGGAACTTGGGCACAAGCCCTTCGACGTGCTTGGAGGAGAACGCCGGGTTCACCAACTTGCGTAGGCGGACGTGCTCGGCGCCCTCCTTGTTGAGGACGATGTTGGCCCACCAGGTGGCCCAGTCGCCGGTGATGCCGTTGTGCTCGGACCAGCGGGCGCTGCCCTGGATGAGGCGCTTGTCGTTGACGAGCGCGTTGACCTCGGCGTACCGCAGGACGGCAAGGCCATACGGCGTCCGTGCGTACGGTCCGGCGTCGCGCGCGGCGCGCACCAAGTCGGAGCGGACGGAGAAGGTGGGATCATTGACGTCGAAGAACGGCAGGTCGGGCGCGTCGATGGGGGACTGGGTCGCGACCATGCGAAGAACTCTACTCCCTAGATTTCACGAATCAAGGGTGGTTCTTAAGTCGGCCGAGATGGAGGCCCACGATCCAGTCGTACGTTGCCTCGACATGAGCGACCATGGCATCGCGGGCGCCCGGTGCGTCGTTCTGAAGAATCGCCGCCAGAAGCGGCGTGTGCCCCATGGTTGAGGCTCGCACAGCCTCGGTGGAGTCGCTCCCCGGCAGCGAGCCGAGGATCTCGCCGAGTTCGGCTTGGATGGCGGTCTCCGCGACCACGAGGCGAGGGCTGCCACTTGCTTCGGCCACGGCGAGATGAAACCCGCTGTCCGACAGCCGGTAGTCCGCAAAGTCGCCGAATGCGGAGGCCTCGGCCCGTGCCGCCGTCTCGGCAATGCGTTGTCGGGCCCCCGCATCCGCTCGCTCGGCAGCGAGGAAGGCCGTCTCACCCGCGACGGCACGGCGCCAATCGATGAGGTCACGTAGCTCGTCGTGGCTCGGGACGCGACGCGCATTGCCGAGGGGGCCAGCGACGTCATCGACAACAAAGGTGCCGGCGCCGCGACCACGGCGGGTCTCCACGTAGCCGGCATCGCGGAGAATCGCGAGGGCCTGGCGCAGGGTCATCGGCGCGACATCGAGTCGCTCGGCCAGTTCTACCTCCGGTGGGAGTCGCTCGCCTGGCTGGAGCACCCCAGATCCAATCGCCTCACCAAGACGTCGCACGATGCGCTCGACCGCGCCCTCGACCCGCAGGGGAGAGAACACGGTGTCGCGGGCAGTGGGGCTGTTGCTCATAGAACTCCAATCGGCAGAGTACTTGAGCGCGGCGGCCGGGGTGGGTTCGGCGCGCACTGACGTACCCTGCAGGGGTGGAGTTTCGCTGCGCACTCGTCGGTCTTGCCGGCCGACCGAACGTCGGCAAGAGCACCCTCGTCAACAAGATCGTCGGAGAGCACGTCACGATCACGTCGAGTCGCCCGCAGACCACGCGCCGACGCATCGCCGGTATCGCGCACGGAGACGGCTGGCAGCTCGTGCTCGCGGACCTCCCTGGGATTCAAATCCCGCGGGATGGCCTGACGCGCCGCATGGCGGAGAGCGTCAAGGAGACGCTCTCCGATGTTGACGTCGTCCTGCTCGTGCTCGACGGCACGCAGTCCATTGGCGGCGGCGATCGGGCCAGCGCCGAGGCAGCGTTCGCCGCTGGAGTCCCCGTCATCGTCGTCGTAAACAAGACCGACGGCATGCCGCCGGAGCGCATCGCCCAGGCCATGCAGGCCGCCGCCGAACTCGGGCCCTTCGCAGAACTGCACCCGGTGTCTGCGAAGACCGGGGACGGTGTTGCAGCGCTGGTGGCCGACCTCGTGCGCCTGGCGCCCGAGGGGCCGGCCCTGTTTCCCGACGAGGCGCGTTCGTCAGATCCGGTGCGTCTGCAGATTTCCGAGTTGATCCGGGAGCAGGCTCTCCGCCGCCTCCGTGACGAGGTGCCGCATGCACTCACGGTTGTCGTCGAGGAGTACGACCCCCCGACCCGCCGGCGCGCAGCCCGTATCGAGGCCTCGATCTACGTGGACTCGAAGTCGCAGCAGGGCATCGTGATCGGCGCGGGCGGCACGATGATCCGCGACATCGGCACGTCAGCGCGCCCTGGCATCGAGCGCATCATCGGCGGCAAGGTCATGCTGGAGCTGCGCGTGCGAACGCAGCGTGGCTGGCGAGACGATCCGGCGCTGCTGGACCGACTCGGCCCGTAGCCGTTACGGCTGGCCGTTCGTGCCTTCGAAGACGCCGGCGCTGTAGAGGCACTGGGCGTTCCAGAGCAGCCAGCCGCCGCCGCCCGTGCGATCCGCTGCCGCGATCTGCTCCTTGACCTCACGGGCGCCGTACGGGATTCCACCAAGCGTGAAGTCCTGGAGCCAAGGTCGAATCTGCATGGTGCCGCCATTGGTCTTGCGGCGCCAATCGGACATCGCGGCCGCGATAGTCGGGCCCGGTGTATCACCGGGCTTGTCGATCCCGAACTGACCGTCGGTGAAGTGCGACGGGTAGATCATCGGATACACCGCGTCGAGGGTGTTGCGCAGTTTGCCGGGCCATTGACCGATGCCCAGATCGGCGGTGGCAGCCAGGCCGAAGAACGCGGCGGAGACATGGACACCGAGTGGCTTCAGCTTGGCAGAGGCCTTCTTCAGAAACGAGGTGATGGTGTCCTGGCGCGGACGGCCCGGATCCTTGAACGCCATCTTCGTCGCGTCGCCGTCGGTCGGGTAGCGGACGTAGTCGAACATGATCTCGTCAAAGCCGAGCTCGGCCGCGTACTGGGCGACCTGAATGGGGTAGTCCCAAGCCTTCTCGTTCGTCGGGTCGAGCCACGTGATGCCCAAGTTGTTCTTCCAGAGACCACCGTTCGGCGTATGGAGGGCAACCGACGGATCAGCCTGTGGCGCGTAGCCGTCCTGGAACGTGACGATGCGGGCGATGGTGTAAAGACCCGCGTCGTGGGCGCGACGCAAGACCTTGATCGGGTCGTAGACGTTCTGCTCTGCGCCGCTCTTCTTGGCGAGCGGGATCGGCGTGGAGAACGCCAGCTCGCCGCGTTCGTCCTTGACGTCGATCTGGATCGCATTCATGCCGACCTTCGGATCGGCGAGCGCCATGATCGGCTCGAAGAGGCTCGGCGTCGCGACGGCGTACGAGGTCGCGTGGACGCCGCGGATGTGCTCGGGCATCGCGACGCGGCCGCCGACTGCCTGCTCTGCGGCGCTCTGGCGGGGGGTCGTCGACGTGGCGGAGACGGGCTTGGCCTTCTTGGGTGCCGGATTGCTGCGGCTCCAGGTGAAGGCGAACGCAGCAACTGCGACGGGTAGAAGCAGGATTGCGACGGCAACCATCCGGCGGCGACGCTGCTGCCCGCGGGCAGACGCGCGCTGCTTGGCACGGCGCGAGTTGCGCATCGCCTCTTGGTGCGCGTCGTAGCGCTTTTGGTCGCGGAAGTCAGTCATCGCTCGGAGGTCGCATAGTAGACGAACCCGAGGTGTGCCGGAGCGACCGGGATCACGCCTTCCCGGTAGGCTGCGGGCATGGCTCGACGCACCGGAGACATCGCAAAATCGATCGAGTTGATGCTCCTTCGGCCACGGGCGACAACGTCCGACTGCTCGGCGCTCTGCGCAACGGCGCTCGAGCACCACGTGGCAGCAGTCTGCGTGCCACCGACCCATGTGGCCGCTGCTGCCGCGGTCCTGCGCGGCAGCGACGTCAAGCTGGTTGCCTTGATCTCGCATCCCTTCGGTGCGGATCTTCCGGAGATCAAGGCGCGTGCATGTGTGCGGGCGATCCAGGACGGTGCGCAAGAGGTCGAGATCGCGACGGATCTCGCCCGGTTCACCGGCGGCGACGTCAACCATGTTCGTGACGAGTTGCGCCTGTGCGCCCATGCGTCACGCGAGGCCGATACCGAAGTGCTGGTGCGCGGCGTGATCGATACCGGAGTCTTCGACGATCGCACGTTGCGGCTCCTAGCCCGTGCGGTGGTCGCTGCCGACATCGACATGCTCGTCACCTCCTCGGGGCTGTCGCCAGAGCCGAACGACGTGCTGGATGTTGAACTCATGCGCGAAGAGGTCGGTGCGCAGATCGGCGTCAAGGCGGTTCGCGGCGTGCGAAGTCTCGACGAGGTCTCGGCGTTGCTCGTGGCCGGCGCGTCCCGCGTCGGCGCCACGTCGGCCGATCTCCTCCTGGTCGACGCTTAGGAGAGCGCGGCCGCCAGGCCGCGAACGCCTGTCGTATTGGAAATGCGAATGCGCTCGAGCTGGAGCGGGTCCAGCGCCGACAGGGTGTCGCCCGACTTCGTGGTCGTGGCGAGCACGTAGCCGGCGCTTTTGACCTCTTCAACGGCCTTTTGATCAACCGAGCCCGCCGGATAGCAGAACCACTGCACGGGATGGCCGAGATGGCGCTCGAGGGTGAAGCGCGACTGGCGCAAGGTCTTCATGGCCGCCTCGGGCGTCATGTGCGGGATCTCCGTGTGCGAAACCGTGTGCGACCCGATGTCCCACCCGCGTTGCTCGAGCACGCGCAACTGCGACCAGGTGAGCCACGTCGGGGCAGTGCTCTTCTTCGTGGCAATGCGGTCCGTGATGATGTACGCGGTGCCGAAGAACCCGAACTGGGACATCATCGGTGCGGCCACGGTGGCTACGCCGCGATACCCGTCGTCGAAGGTCAACATGATCGGCTTCTCCGGCAGGGCCTTGCCGTTCATCAGCGCCTCGAAGAGCTGCAGCTGCGAAATCGTGTGATAGCCGTGATCGTGGAGCCAGGCCATCTGCAGCTGGAACTCGCCGGGATCCACGGTGAGTCCAACCGTCACCTGCGGCTCGTCGCCGTTGAGCACGGCGATGCGGTGGTACATGAGGATCGGCACGTTGATCGTGCGATTCGGGAGGGGATCTGGCAGCGTCAGCTGTAGGACATCCTTGACGGGCTTGACGGCAGCAGCGGCCTTGGTCTGGGTACCGTCCCCCGTCGCTGCGGTGGCGGTCCCGGAACCGCTGTCCCCCTGGAGGGCATGCACGGCAACGGAGCCTCCGAAGACGATCACCACGACGGCAATGAGGATGGCGAGCGCAGGGCGCATTGGTCGCACGATACCTGCCGACCTCCTGTTCTACAGTGGCTCTATGAGTGATCCGCGTCTTCCGCAGTGGCAGGTGCACGGCGTGCGCGTCTTGCACGACGACGTCGTGCGCATCGAGGAACATGACGTGGAGACCCCGGAGGGGCGCCGCTACACGTTTCCGGTCGTGAAATCACCGGGGTTCGCCAAGGTCGTGCCGATCATGGAAAACGGCGACGTCGTGCTGGTCCGGCAGTACCGCTACGCGGTGGGTGGCGAGACGCTTGAAGTCCCGGCAGGCGCCATTGATCCGGGCGAAGCGCCCATCGAGACCGCACGACGCGAGTTGTCGGAAGAGGCGCTCGTGACGAGCGATCACCTTGAGTCACTCGGCGAGTTCACCACCAGCCCAGGCCGGATGGATGAGCGCGGCTACGTCTTCTTGGCGCGCGACTGCCGACCCGATCCGTCGGCGGTCCAGCACGAACCCACGCTACCGCTGCACCTGCCGCTCGAGGACGCGATCGCGCTGATCGGAGGCGAGGTGCTCGCGGCCACCAGTTCGCTGGCGCTCCTCCTCGCGCAGCGTCGACTCGCCGGGGACGATCGGTGACACTTCTCGTATGACTGCCATCACGCCAGTAGGTCCGAACGCCGAGGGCGTGCGCTGGGATCTCTCCGCCATCTGCGCCGACGTGCCCTCGGCGCGCGTTCTGCTCGACGAGTCGATCGCGGCGTCAGAGGCCTTCGACGCCCGCTACCGCGGACACGTGGGCGAGCTCGACGCGGTCGGTCTCGCCGAGGCGCTCGCGGAGCTCTCGCGGATCTCCAATGCGCTGCACCGCGTGGGGTCGTACGTCGGTCTGCGCCGCAGCGTTAACGTGAACGACGACGAAGCGCGTGATCTCGAAACGGTCGTGGATCAGGGCATGGTTCGCGCGCAGAACGCGCTGCGGTTCTTCGACCTCGAATGGATCGCACTCGACGATGCCATCGCCCTGCCGTTGATCGACGCGCCGGAGGTGGCCGCCGATCGGCACCATCTGATCTCCGAGCGGCGGTTCCGGCCGCACGTTCTGCCCGACGATCAGGAGCGCATGCTGGCAGAGCGCGAGCCGGTCGTCTCGGCGTGGCAGAGCCTGTTCGCGCAGACGGTCTCGAACATCCGTGCTCCGTTCGACGACGGCAGCGGCGAGGCCGAGAAGACGGTGGACGAGCTGTTGTCGTACGTGCACACGCCAAAGCGCGAGGTCCGCATCGCTGCGCTCGAGACGCTGTACGTGGCGCTCGAGCCCCATGGCGACGTCCTCGCTTCGTGTTACGACAGCATCGTCGCCGACCGCCTGACCATGGATCGCCTGCGCAAGTACGACGCGCCGATGTCTGCGCGGCATCTCTCCAACGAGCTGGAGCCTGCCTGGGTCGACGCGATGATGGAGGCGATCGAGGCACGCTACGGGATGGCGCAGCGCTGGTTCCGGCGCAAGGCCGAGCTGATGGGCGTGGACCGCCTCCATCTGGCCGATCAGTATGCGCCGCTCGGGGAAGGCCGCTCCATGCCGTACGAGGAGGCGCGTGGGATCGTCGACGACGCGTTTGGCCGTTTCTCGCCCGAACTCACGCGCGTCACGCGGAGCGTTTTCGACGAGCAGCGCGTCGACGCGGAGCCGCGCCAGGGCAAGCGTGGGGGAGCCTTCTGCGCGTCGGTCGCGCAAGATGCCCAGCCGTTCATCATGCTCAACCACACCGACACGCTTCGCGACCTCATGACTGTCGCGCACGAACTCGGTCATGGCATGCACTTCGCGTTGTCGAGCGAGCGGCAATCAGCACTGTCCATGCACGCGCCACTCGCGCTCTGCGAGGTGCCGAGCACGTTCGCCGAACTGATCGTCTTCGAACGCATGCTGGAGACCGAGCCCGATGCCGCCACCCGCACGGCGCTGATCCGCCAGGAGCTCGAGTCCGGCTTCGCCACGGTGTTCCGCCAGACCATGATGGCCCGCTACGAACAGGACGCGTACGGCGCCCGAATGAGCGGGCAGGCGCTGACCAAGGAGCGTCTCGCGGAGTTCTGGTTCTCCCGGAACGAGTCGTACTACGGCGACTCGATGGTGCTGCCCGACGGCTACCGGCGTGGCTGGAGCTACATCCCGCACTTCATCAACACCCGCTTCTACACGTACGCCTACGCGTTCGCGCATCTCGCCAGTCTGACGCTCTACGCGCTGTACCGCGAGCAGGGCGAGGCGTTCGTCGGGCCGTACCTCGACTTCCTCGCCACGGGCGGCTCGTCGTCGCCCGGCGCTCAGCTCGGCGCCTTCGGTATCGACCTCGCGGATCCCGCGACGTGGTCCAAGGGGCTCGACGAGATGGAGCGCATGCTCGAGCTCGCGCTCGAGGACTGAAACATGCCCGAACTGGCATGGCTCGACGCGGTGCCGGGTGAGGCCGCGTTCTATGCGGACGATCTGATGGCGATCCGCGCGGGCGCAGAACACGATGGGTTTGCCTACCGCGGTGCGCCGGTGACGCCTGGGCACCTCGCCGTCCGCAGCCCGTCCCGCGCGATCCTCCTGCGCCTCGAGACGGCGACGGGCGCTGTTGGCTGGGGCGATGCGGTCTCGGTGCAGTACGCCGGCGTCGGCGGTCGCGACGCGCCGGTGGATCCAGCGGTGCTCGGCGTCGAGATCGATTTCGCGGCGCGCGCCCTCCAAGACGCGGGCGATGTCAGCTTCGCCGATGCGTGCTCGCTGATCGAAGATCTGCGCTTCGATGAGCGACCCCTGCACTCGGCCGTTCGGTACGGCTTCAGCCAGGCATGGCTCAACGCGACCGCGGCAGAACAGCGGGTCAGCCCATTGCACGTGCTGGCGGAGTTGACGGGCCTCGAGGAGCCCGAATTGCTTCCGGTCTACGCGCAGAGCGGCGATGAGCGGGAGATCAACGCCGACCGCATGATCCTGCGTGGCGTGGAGGTTCTGCCGCACGGCCTGTTCAACTCGACCTCGTCGTTTGGTGCCGACGGCGGACGCTTCCTCACCTACGTCGCCTGGCTTTGTCGGCGGGTGGACGAGCTGGGCGCCCCGGGCTATCGGCCGCGACTGCACCTCGACGTCTACGGCATGCTCGGCCAGGTTGTCGAGCTCGACATCGACCGGATGGCGACGTTCATCGGCGAGGCAGAGGCCGCTGCCGACGGGCTCGCGCTGTCCATCGAATCGCCCTGTTATGGCGCGGATGTGGAGGAGACCGTCGACCTGCTTGCGCGGCTGCGCACCGAACTGCGGGAGCGCGGCTGCGAGGTCGCACTCGTCGCCGATGAGTTCTGCAACACCGACGAGGACGTGGCGCAGTTCGTGGCGGCGGAGGCCGTGGATCTGATTCAGATCAAGGTGCCCGATCTCGGCTGCCTCACGCGTGCCATTGCCGCAGCGCAGGTCTGTCGAGACGCGGGACTCGGCGTCTTCATCGGTGGTTCGTGCGCGGAGACCGAGGTCAGTGCGATCGCCAGCACGCAGGTTGCTCTCGCCGTCGAGGCCGACCAGGTGCTTGCCAAGCCGGGGATGGGCGTTGACGAGGGCGTGACAATCGTGCGCAATGCCATGCGGCGCGCTCTCGTGGATTGGGAGCGGATGGCCTAGAGCAGTCCGGCCAGACCGCGTGCTGCGGTCACGAGCGCGAGGATCAGCAGGATCCACAGCACGCGCGTGCGGAACTTCGACGTATCCGACCCGTGGAACAGGCGATGGCCGATCCAGGAGCCGATCGCCAGAGCCGGCAGACAGAACAGCACCGTGATGAGGACATCGCGGTCGATCAGGCCGCCGACGCCGAACGACGCGACCGCGACGAGATCAAGGGCGAGAAAGCACGCCATCATTGAGGCACGCGAGACATGGGCGCCGCGTTCGGTCCCGAGGAAGAACAGGGCGATCGGCGGACCACTGATCCCGAACGCACCGTTGAGGAGACCCGCGATACCGCCCACACCTACCGTCGCCGCATCACCCGGGGCCGGTCGGGTGCCTTTCGATCGCAACAGCAGAATGGCGGCGAGCGCAATCACGATGGCGATTCCCACGCGCGCGAGATCGGCCGGAATCCGGATCAGGACGATTGCTCCGATCGGCGTCAGCACGATCGCTCCCGCCAGGAGGGTCAACACCGGCCGCCACTCAATCTGCCGCATGACGGGTGGCAGCAGGAGCAGACCGACGATGACCTCCAGAATGAGCACCGTCGGTATCGCAACGTCCGGTGGCGCGGTGAGCGAGATGCCGGCCACGCCGATCATCGCGAACCCGAAGCCGCTGTACCCACGGACGACGGCGGCGACGAAGATCACACCGACGGCGAGCGCGATGATGAGGGCGCCGGTCATCTCCGGAACCTTACGGCGCGACGCAGGGGGTCAGGGACGCAGCCGCTTGACGCGAGGAACGACTTCCTCGCCAACGCGGTAGGCCTCTTCGAGGTGTGGGTAGCCCGAGAGGATGAACTCCTCGAAGCCGATATCGATGTAGTCCGCGAGCTTCGCAGCCACTTCGTCGTAGTCGCCCACAACCGCCGTGCCAGCCCCGTCACGCACGAGGGCCGGACCGGCCCAGAGGTGCGGTTCGATCTCGAGATCCTTCGTCGTCAGCGATGCGTTGTCGATCAGCGCGGTCATGCGCGACTGGCCGACGGAATCCATCTTGGAGAAGTACTCACGGGCCTGCGCCATCGTCTGCTCGTCCATGCTGGCGAGCAGACGATCCGCCACCGCCCAGGCTTCGTCCGACGTGTCGCGCGCGATGATCAGCAGACGGATGCCCGGGCGCACATAGCGTCCTTGCGCTGCCGCTGCGGCCTTGACGATGGCGATGCGCTCGATCAGCTGCTCACGAGGCTCGCCCCACATCAGGTGACAGTCAACGTGCTTCGCCGCCACTTCGACGGCAGCAGGCGATGCGCCACCGAAGTAGACCGGCGGCTTATGCGCTTCGATCAGCAGCGATGCCTGCTCGACCTTGAAGTGCTCGCCCTCGAAGTCGAAGGGGTCGTAGTCGAAGCAGCGGTTGAAGATCTCGAGGAACTCATCGGTGCGCGCATAGCGCTGATCGTGCGACAGGAAATCGCCCAGTGCACGCTGCTCGCCGGGATTACCTCCCGTGACGATGTTGATGATCAGGCGGTCGTCGGCCATCCGCTGGAAGGTCGCTGCGGTATGCGCGGCCCAGGCCGGCGCAATGCTCGACGGGCGGAAGGCGATGATCGGCTTGATCTTCTGCGTGTGCTGCACGACAGCAGAGCCGAGAATCCACGCCTCGTCGCAGCCGGTGCCTGTGGGCGTGAGGGCGCCGACGAAGCCGACGTTCTCCGCAGCCTGCGCGACCTCAGCCAGGTACTTGATGCTGACGGGACGGGCGATGCTGACATCGGCCTTGCCGTCGAGCGCATCGGTGATGTTGCGCCCGTCGCCGGAGGAGGGGAGGAACCAGTGGAACTGCGTCATTGGGGGGCCTCCGTTTGCGAACGCCGGTAGTCATCGTCCATCGCGTGCGAGATCTGCGAGCGCAGGTCGGCGTACCGAGCGTCGTGGTGGGTATCGCCTTCGGCGTCGCGCTGGAGACTGAGGGGGAGATCGAGCAGTACGTGCCCTGGGCGTCCACCCAGCACGATGGCGCGCGTCCCGAGGACGAGCGCCTCGTCCACGGAGTGGGTCACGAACACGATCGTCTTGTGCGTCTCGCGCCAGAGCGCGTGGAGCTCCTGCTGCATGTGCTCGCGGGTAATCGCGTCGAGCGCACCGAACGGCTCGTCCATCAGGAGCACCTCAGGGTCGCCCGCGAGCGCCCGGGCGGTGGCGCAGCGCTGCTGCATGCCGCCGGACAACTCATACGTGCGCTTCTTCATCGCGTCACCGAGGCCGACCTGCCTGAGCAGGCGCTCCGCCTCGGCTCGACGCTCGCCACGGGGGTAGCCGCGCAGTTTGAGCGCCAACTCGACGTTGCCACGGACGCTGCGCCACGGGAACAGCGTCGGCTGCTGGAAGACCATGCCGCGGTCGGGACCGGGGGCAGTGATCTCGCGACCGTCGATCGTGATGCTGCCGCTGCTGACCGGCATGAAGCCCGCGATCAGCCGGAGCAGTGTCGACTTGCCGCAGCCGGACGCTCCGACGATGCAGAGAAACTCGCCGCCCGGGACGTCGAGGTTGATCGGTCCGAGCACCGGATTCGCCGACGCACCCTGCCCGTAGACATGGTGGACGTCGGCGAATCGCAGTGCTCCAGGACGCGTGGCCACGACGCCCGCTTTGTGTTCAGTTGTCGTGGCCACGCGTCTCCTTCTCGTTAGGAAGCGGGGGTGACCGCCGCTGCCCAGGTGCCGTTGATGCCCTTCTGGAAGACATCCAGCGCCGGGACCGCGTCAATCGCGTCCTGCGTCTTGAGGAAGGTTGCCGCATCGAGCAGGTTGTTCGCAAACGCTCCCGGTGCTGCAGGCGTGCCGAGGTACTCCGCAGAGCTCTGCTGCTTGGCGTCCAGCCAGATCAGCTCCTTGGCCTGGGCGAGCGCCTCAGCGGGCTCGAGGTTCAGCGCGGCACCAATGGCCTCGCCGGCGGCGGTGGGATCCGAGTTGAACAGATCAACGGCACGGGCCTGCTGGTCGGCCCAGATCTGCACGATGTCCGAGTGGTTCGTCGCGAAGTCGTTGCTCACGACGGCCAGGTCGGCCGTGGTCTTGCCGGACTTGGCGAGATCGGCGCTGGTGATCAGCGTCTTGCCGTCCTTGCGCAGCTCGCCGAGCACGGGCAGCCAGATGTACGCGCCGTCGATGTCACCGCGCTCCCACGCCGCCTGAATGTCGGCCGGCTCGAGGTCGATGATCTCGACGGACGCCGGGTCGACGCCAGCCTGCTCAAGGGCAGCGAGGAGGCTGAAGTGCGCGGTCGAACCGAACGGCGTGCCGATCTTCTTACCCGCGAGGCCCTTGATGTCCGTGATGCCGCTCTTGTTGGAGACGACGAGCGACTCGGCGGTGCCGATGACGTCGAAGATCCACGGCACCTGATACGGGATCAGGAGGGGCTCGGAGAGACCCTTGGTGACGGGGCTCGAACCGGCGAGGCCGATGTCGAGATCGCCCGCGACGAAGGCGGTGTTCACATCGCCGCCGGACTCGAACTGGATCCACTCGACGGACACGTTCTTGTCCTTGAGGGCTTCCTCAAGCCAGCCGTTCTGGCGGACGATGGTGTCGCCGTTCGGGATGGCCTGGTAGCCGATGCGCAGCGTGATGGGCTCGGACGACGAGCCGCTGTCAGCGGACGACGAGCTGCTGCTGTCAGAGCCGCCGCAGGCCGCGACGACGAGCGCCACGATCGCGAGCAGCGCGAGTGCGAAGAGTGCACGGACTCCGACGCTGGTGGTGGGACGGGACATGGTGGTGTGGTCCTTTCGGGACGAGGGGATGGGATGGTCGGGGAGCGGGTTAGGCGCGTCCGCGCCAGGGCACGACGCGGCGGTCGAGCGCGCGGATGGCGATGTCGAGCAAGACGGCGACGATGCCGATCACGATGATGCCGAGCACGACGACATCCGTTTTGTTGTAGCGCTGGGCGTCACGCACCATGCCGCCGATACCGGGCAGGCCGTTGACGGTCTCCGCGGCGACGATCGTGGTGAACGTCACGCCAAGGGCAACGCGAAGGCCGGTCATCATCTCCGGCAAGGCAGAGGGGAGAATCACCTCGGTAATCGTCTGGAGTCGGTTGGCTCCAAGTGAACGCGCGGCGAGCAGTCGATCGATCGGCACGTTGCCGACGGCATCGGCGGTGGCGATTGCAATGGGTGCGACGGCGGCCAGGAAGAGCAGTACCACCTTGGCGGAGTCGCCGATGCCAAACCAGATGATCAGCAGGCTGAAGTACGCGAGCGGCGGCAGGCTCCGGATCACGGTGACGCCCGGATGAAGAATCGCGGCGATCGTCTTGGAGGCACCGAGCGCGATGCCGAGCGGCACGCCGATCAGGATACCGAGTGCGAGACCTTCGAAGAGGCGCGACATCGAGCTCCAGAGATGCTGCCAGAGGTACTCACCGCTGTAGCCGACGTTCCCGTCGTGTGTGGTGGAGGCACGGATGAACTGCTCCCACACGTCGGACGGGCGCGGCACGAAGAGCGGCTTCCAGACCTCCGCCAGAGCGACGAAGTACCAGAGGATCAGGAACGCAAGCACGGCGGCAACGCTGATCAGCGGGTACAGCCACGAACCGCGGGAACGCTTGCGCTTGGACACGGCGGGTGCCGCGAGATCGGTGGAGCTTGCCACGTCCGGAGTGTACAGACGTGAATAATTTTGTCAAATGCAATACATAAGTAATAGCGATAGCGATCGAACGTGCGCAGACGCACACGTTGGGTCGCGTGGTGCGACGCCGAGCACCAACGTTGTTGACGATGCGAGGTGCTGCGCTGAGCGTCCGTTGGGCGCAGTCCGGCCCGCGCAGGCGGCGTGCTAGCCGAAGTAGTTCGTGACGACGTGGCCGACGGCAAACCCGATCGCAGCGGAGATCGTGCCGATCACGGCCACCTTGATACCTGCGCGCAGCAGCGACAGACGTGCCACGCGGCCCTTGGCGAGGCCGAGAACAAACAGGGCGACCAGCGTGCACACGATTGAGATCGGGAGTGCCGTGGAGATGTCGAAGATGAGATACGGCCAGAGGGGGATGATGGCGGCCACGAGGTAGGTGCCGCCCACCACAAAGGCGTCGCCGAGGGCGTCGCCACCGGCGTCCGGCGACAGGTCGAGCTCCTTCTGGATCTTCGTACGCAGAAAGACGTTGTCGTTGGCAGCTAGGCCCAGCGCCACGTGCTCCGCGTCCTCCCGGGGAAGGCCCTCCTGCTCGAGAATGATCGCCAGTTCGGCGATCTCGCGATCGCGATGATCCGCGACCTCTTGGCCCTCATCCAGAATCTCTGCCTTGTACAGCCCCTCCTCGGCCTCGCTCGCCAGATAGGAGCCGCTACCCATGGCAACGGCGCCCGCGAGTGCCTCGGCGAGTCCCGCCACGATGATCAGGGACTGCGACGGGTTTGCGGCGGCCATGCCCGTCACGACACCCAGCGGCACGAGGAGACCGTCCTGCGCGCCGAGCACGACCTCGCGGATGCGCGACAGCTTTGCAATGCGGTCGGCTTCACCGAGCGCGTGCTCCTGAATGTGGAGCTCTGCCTCGCGACGCGCGTCCTCGGTGATCGGGTGCTCGGCCATGTCGGCAACGTACACCACGCAGATGCCGGGGGCGGGGCTCGAACCCGCACGTTGTTGCCAACGCCGGATTTTGAGTCCGGTGCGTCTACCAGTTCCGCCACCCCGGCAGGGAAGCGACATGAGGATATCGCGCCTGTCCGATTCGGTGTGCTACCTTGACGGCGTGGACGGCAATGGCGCCGCCCACGACGCGACGAGGCGTCCCTCCGTCGCGGCGTACCCGGTGGGGCGACGCCGCTTGAAACGGAGACGCACATGACGAAGAAGGAAGTTCTCGCAAAGGCCAAGGCGGAGAACGTCCGCTTCGTGCGCCTGCAGTTCACCGAGCTCCATGGTCAGCTCAAGAACATCCAGATCCCGGTCGAGGAGCTGCCGAAGGCGCTCGACAACCAAATGATGTTCGACGGCTCCTCGATCCGCGGGTACAAGCGCATCGAGAAGTCGGACATGTACTTCCAGCCCGATCTCAGCACCTTTCAGGTGATCCCGTGGCTTGAGGGAGCGACCGGCAACGTGGCGCGCATCATCTGCGACGTCGCCGACCCCGACGGCACGCCGTTCGCCGGCGATCCGCGCGTGGCGCTCAAGAGCGTGATCGCCGATGCCAAGAAGATGGGCTTCGAGATGAGCGTCGGCCCGGAGGCGGAGTTCTTCGTCTTCGATCACGACGCCGAGGGCAACCCGACGGTCAACCCGCACGACAAGGCCGGCTACTTCGACGTGGGCCCGATGGACAAGGGTGTTGAGGTTCGGCGCGCCATGGACGACATGCTGCACTCGATGGGCTTCCACCTAGAGGCCTCGCACCACGAGGTCGCGATCGGCCAGCATGAGATCGATTTCCGCCACGCAAATGCACTCGAGTGCGCCGACATGCTGATCACGTTCCGCTACGTGATCCGCTCCGTCGCCGCACAGCTCGGCCTGCACGCGACCTTCATGCCGAAGCCGATCTTCGGCGAGAACGGCTCGGGCATGCACTGCAATCAGTCGCTGTCGAGCAAGGGCAAGAACATCTTCTTCGACCCCAAGGGTGAGGAGCAGCTGTCGGACGCGGCCTACGGCTACATCGCCGGCCTGCTTGAGCACCTGCCGGCGATCACCGCGATTGCCAACCCGATCGTCAACTCGTACAAGCGCCTCGTCCCGGGCTACGAGGCGCCGGTCTACATCGCCTGGTCGCCGGGCAACCGCTCCGCCGCCATCCGCATCCCGGCCACCCGCGGCGGGGGCACCCGTGCCGAGCTGCGCACGCCGGACCCGACGGCCAACCCGTACCTCCTGTTCGCCGTGATGCTCGCGGCGGGTCTGGACGGCATCAAGAAGGGCGCCCGTCCGCCCAAGCCGGTCAATCAGAACATCTACAACCTCTCGGCGGAGGAGTCGAAGAAGCTCAAGGTCGGCGCGCTGCCGCACAACCTCGACGCCGCACTCAACGCTCTCGAGAACGACAAGGTCGTGTGCGCTGCCCTCGGCGAGCACATCACCGAGGCGTTCCTCGCCGAGAAGCGCAAGGAATGGGATCAGTACAAGATGCAGGTCCACCAGTGGGAGATCGACGAGTACATGGAGACCTTCTAGCGGTATCGAGAACGGGTTCGACGCGACTTGAGCCAAACCCTCGAGGCATCCAGTGGCGTCGAGCCCAACCGCGCGGCGGGCCACACGTCGTGCAACGTCTCGCCGAGACGAAGGGGTCAGACCTGTTTGCGACACGCTGGACGTGTCGCAAACAGGTCTGACCCTGATGGCGCATCCCCTCCTGGTCGGTGGTACCTTCCCGCGTGACCGCCCATGCGGCTGCCGGGCACTTTCGCTCCGGGGCTGCGGGTGCGGCGACTGAACCAGGAGGTGGCCCAATGGGCCTGACAAGCGAGCAGAAGACCGAGATCATCGGTCAGCACGGCAAGACCGCTGCTGACACGGGATCGACCGAGGTGCAGGTGGCTCTACTGACCACCCGCATCAACGAGCTCACCGAGCACCTGCGTTTCCACAAGCACGACCATCACTCGCGTCGTGGCCTGCTCAAGATGGTGGGTCGCCGTCGGCGACTCCTCCAGTACCTCCAGCGTGAGGACATTGAGCGCTACCGCGCGATCGTGAAGGAACTCGGCCTGCGCCGCTAAGGGCGCCCGAGGAATGATGGCGGCACGCGGGACGCGTGGCCGCTGGCAGCAGAAGAAGGGAAGTACCTATTCATGAGTGACGTCTTTGGCACTGAAATCGCCGTTGAGGTTGCAGCAGGAGACATCAGTCTCCGCTTCGCAACCGGTCAGCTGGCGAAGCAGGCGGACGGAGCGGTGCTGGTCACCAGCGCCGACACCGTCGTCCTGTCGACCGTCGTCGGAGCGCAGGAGGCCCGCCCTGGCGCGGACTTCTTTCCGCTGACCGTCGACGTCGAAGAGAAGATGTACGCGGCGGGCAAGATCCCGGGCGGCTTTTTCAAGCGCGAGGGCAAGGCCACGGAGAAGGCCACGCTGAACGCGCGCATGATCGATCGTCCGATCCGCCCGCTGTTCCCGAAGGGCTTCCGCAACGAAGTCCAGGTGATCGGGACGGTGCTGAGCGTCGACATGATCGTCTCGCACGACATCCTCGCGATGAACGGCGCCTCCGCGGCGCTGATGATCTCGCCGCTGCCATTCGCCGGCCCGGTCGGCGCCGTGCGCGTCGGTCTGATCGACGGCGAGCTGCGTGTCAACCCCTCCATGCCCGACATGCTCGAGAGCGATCTCGATCTGATCGTCTGCGGCACCCCCGAGGCCATCACTATGGTCGAGGCCGGCGCCAACATCGTGGCTGAGGACAAGATGGTCGAGGCCCTCGAGCTCGCCCACACGGTGATCAAGGACATCTGCGTCGCTCAGCTCGAGCTGCAGCAGAAGGCCGGCAAGCCGAAGTGGTACTCCGAGGCCGTCGACGCCGAGCTGGACGCCAAGTACGGCGCCTCGTTCGACGCCGAGATCGCCGCTCACGGCATCAGCGGTGTCGAGAAGGCCCAGGCCGCAGCGTTTGCCGCTGAGTGCCCGCCCGTCTCGGCCGACGCGACCGACGAGATCATGGTCCGTCGCACGCAGGTCAAGTTCGCGCTCGGCTTCATCGCCGATCGTCGTCGCGCCGCTGCCGTCAAGGCGCCGGTGCAGGAGCAGTTCGGCGACGCCATCAAGGCGCTGTCGGATGCCGAGCAGGACTCCAAGGAGCTCAAGGCCGCGAAGCGCTCGGCGTTGATCGAGCGGATCCTCAGCGAGATCAAGCTGCCGTTCCCCTCGGGTGCCGAGAACGGTCTCGACGCGGCCACCGCTGGTGCCGTCAAGGCCGCCATCGACAGCGTCTACAAGCAGATCGTCCGCACCAAGATCGCCGTCGACAAGCGTCGCCCCGACGGTCGTGGTGAGAACGAGATCCGCCCGATCGCTGTCGTCGCTGGCGCCATGCCGCGTACGCACGGCTCGGCGATCTTCACCCGTGGCCAGACGCAGGCGCTCACGCTTGTCACGCTGGGCACGATGAAGGAAGAGCAGCGGATCGACGATCTGTCGCTCGAGAACACCAAGCGCTACATCCATCACTACAACTTCCCGCCGTTCAGCGTCGGCGAGACCGGCTTCATGCGCGGTCCGAAGCGTCGCGACATCGGCCATGGCGCCCTCGCCGAGCGTGCCCTGGTGCCGGTCGTACCGCCGGTCGAGGACTTCGCGTACACGATGCGCGCTGTCTCGGAGATCCTGGAGTCCAACGGTTCGTCGTCGATGGCGTCGGTCTGTGGTTCCAGCCTCGCCCTGATGGACGCCGGTGTGCCGATCAAGGCTCCGGTTGCGGGTATCGCAATGGGCCTGATCAAGGAGGGCGATAGCCTCGTCATCCTGACCGACATCCAAGGCGCCGAGGATCACCTCGGTGACATGGACTTCAAGGTCGCTGGCACCGCAGAGGGCATCACTGCGCTCCAGATGGACATCAAGATCACGGGTGTCACCCGCGAGCTGCTCAAGGACGCGCTGTCCCGGGCCAAGGACGCTCGCCTGAGCATCCTCGGCATCATGGCCACCGCGATCGCAGCACCGCGCGAGTCCCTCAGCGAGCACGCTCCGCAGGTGCTCCAGACGACGATCCTCCCCGAGCAGATCGGTCTGCTGATCGGCAAGGGCGGCGAGACCATCCGTGGTCTCCAAGAGGAGTTCAGCGTCCAGATCGACGTGGAGGAGGACGGCAGCGTCCGCATCTACGGCGTCGGTCAGGAGGCGGTCGATGCCAAGAACCAGATCGATCAGATGATGCGTCCTGTCCAGGTTGGTGACCAGTTCACCGAGCGCAAGGTCGTCAAGACCGCCGACTTCGGCGCCTTCGTCGAGCTGCGCAAGGGCACGGACGGCCTGCTGCACGTGTCGCGCATCGCGCCCGGCACGCGCATCTCGTCGGCCGACCAGGTCCTCGACCGCGGCGATCTCGTCAACGTCGAGGTGACCGAGGTCGATACCGACCGCGGCCGCATCGGCCTGAAGCTCGTCGCCAAGATCGAGGACGGCGTCGAGGTCTCCCCGGAGACGGTTGGCGAGCGCTACAAGGAGCAGTACCCCGACGGCGGTGGCGATAGCGGCCGCGACCGGGGTGACCGTGGTGATCGCGGCGGCCGCCGCGATCGCCGCTAAGGAGTAACGGGGAGCAATGCGCCCCGGCGTCGAGGTATCGGAACTCGCGAGCGGCCTTCGGGTCGCGAGCGAGTTCCGCCCCGACGTGCACGGCGTCGCGCTCGGCTCGTGGATCCGCGTGGGCTCGCGCGACGAGGACACCCACGATGCCGGCGTGTCGCACCTGCTCGAGCATCTGCTCTTCCGCGGCACGGCACGGTACGACGCGCTCACGATCGCCGAGGCCTTTGACCGCTTCGGCTCGGATCTCGCGGCGTCGACCTCCCGCGAGGAGACCGATCTCAACGCCCGGGTGCTCGCGGAGCACCTCCCCGAGGCGATCGACATCATCGGCTCCATGGTGGCGAGCCCGGAGTTCAACGACCTCGAGCCCGAGCGCGAGGTGGTCCTCGAAGAGCTGGCGCTGTACGAGGACACGCCCGACGATCTGGTCCATGACATCCTCGGGCTCACGCTCTTTCCCGATCAGGCGATCGGACGCCCGATTGCCGGTACCGCCAGCTCGGTGGCGGCGCTCGACGAGGAGCTGATCCGCGCCCACCATGCACGCCATTACACCGGCGATCAGGTCGTCGTGGCCGTCGCCGGACCCGTCGAGCATGCGCACGTCCTGGAGCTTGTCGAGCAGTCGTTCATCGGGCTGGGCCGGGGCGTGGCGCAGGACCGCAGCGACGCCGTTGCCGCCAAGGGCGCTGTGGCGTTCACGGATCGTGATACCGAGCAGACGCACCTGGCCATCGGCGGGGCGGGCATCGGTCGCAAGGACGAGCGACGGTTCGCTCTCGCCCTGCTCGATCAGATCCTCGGCGGCGGTGCCGCTTCGCGTTTCTGGCAGGAGATCCGCGAACAGCGCGGTCTCGTGTACAGCGTCTACTCGTACGTCAGCTACTTCGAGGAGTCGGGGCAGGTGGGCCTGGCGCTCGGCACGCGCCCGGAGAACCTCGAGGAGGCGCTGTCAATCGCATCCGCCGAGATCGCCGATCTCTCGGTGGGTAACTTCCGCGACGGTGAGATCGAACGCGCACGCGATAATCTCAAGGCGCGCCTGCTCCTGAATATGGATTCCACCGTGGCACGCATGAGTCGCCTGGGACGAAGTCTGATCTCCGATATCCCGTTGATGGACGACGCCGAGGTAGCTCGTCGAATCGACGCCGTCACCGCGAGTGATGTTCGTGATCTGATGGTCGAGCTGTATGCGCCTGAATCGCTCTGCGTCTCCGGTATCGGCTCGGATCGCGCCGCGTTCGATCGCGCGATGGACGCGTTTCGCCAACCTGTCGGAGGCCTCGCATGACCCGTGTTCTCGTGAGCGGCGCAACGGGCAAGCTCGGTGCGCCGATCTGTGCTGCGATCGCAGCCGCCGGTGACCTGACGTTGGCGGGCCGGGTGGCGCGCTCGTTGACCGGCGGCGATGGCTTCACCTCGGTCGCCGACGCGGTGTCTGCCGCGCAGGCCGACGTCCTCGTCGATGTGACGTCTCCCGAAGCGGGCGAAGCGCACACCCTCGCCGCGATCGCTGCTGGAATCCCCGTTGTGCTCGGTACCACAGGTCTGGGAGAAGCAGGGGAGGGGCGAATTCACACGGCTGCTCTTGCCGCTGGCGCGCCCGTTCTGTACGTGCCCAACTTCGCCATCACCGCCGTGCTGATGATGCGCTTCGCCGCCGAGGCCGCCAAAGTGCTCGAACAGTGCGCGATCGTTGAGGAACACAATCCGGCCAAGGTCGATCGCCCGAGCGGCACCGCGCTGCGAACCGCCGACATGATCGAGGCGGTCTCCGGTCACCGCCCCGAAATTGCCTCGCTCCGGATCGACGGCGTGGTTGCCAACCAGAGCGTGATTTTTGGCGCCGCAGCTCAGACGCTAGAACTGCGTAATGTCACATTGAGCCGGGAGGCCTTCGTGCCCGGTGCGCTGCTGGCGCTCCGCCGTATCGGCACCCTGGCGCCGGGCCTGCACGTTGGGCTCGAGCACATCCTCGACTGAGGTTCCTCCGTGCCGAAGCGCGAAGCGGAGCAGCATGATCAGTCGCCTGAGGTCGTGCCCTGCAGGTTGAGCTCGGGATCCCGTACCAGCGTGGCGCGGGTTTTGGCGCCGAGCAGGTAGAACAGGATGCCAACGGCGAGTGTGATACCGATGGCGATAAAGGCATAGGCCGTGTACTGCGAGCGCGTCACGCCCTCAGGCAGCCATGCGTCGCTGAGAACGACCCCGTCGGCAAGGAGACCAGGGAAAATGCCCGCGAGGGTTGCGACGACGGCCCAGAAGGTCGTTAGGAGACCACACACCCAGACACCTGCCATCCCCCCGGGAACCTTGTACGGACGGTTGACGCGTCCATGGCTCCTCCGAAGTTTGATGAACGCCGGGAAGATCACGATGTAACTGATCGTCGTGAAGAGCAGCACGATGCCGATCATCACGTTGAAGGCGTTGGCCGCGCTGCCCGAACCGATAACCGATGCCGCCACGAAGACGATGGTCGAGAGGATCCCTGAGATGAGGTTCACGTTGAGTGGCGTACCCCACTTGGACGAGAAGCGGCCGAGCCACACGGGCCCCGTGCCATCGATGCACGCAATTGCCTGGGAGCGGTCTGAGCCCATCAACCACGTGCTCGCACTCGAGACGACGGCGAGAATAAACATCACGACTGCGACCTTGACCAGCACATCGCCTGCGCCACCGTAGACCGTGAATACGGTGTCAACAGCGTCGAGGAAGGCCGACACGCCGTTGCCCTTGATCTGGTCGGCGGGGACAACGCTGATGATGGCGAGCACGGGCAGGCCGTAGAGGAGAATCGACACGATCAGTGCACGGATCACCGTGAACGGGACGTCTTTCTGCGGGTTCTTCATCTCGTCACCGGCTGCGCTCGGCAACTCGAAACCGACAAAATTGAAGAACAGCAGCGGGACGAGCGCCACGAATGCCCCCCAGCTCGGGGTAAAGTCGCCGACGGCCGGAAAGTGCACGCCGTACTCCACTGCGTAGATCACGGTCGTGATCGAGAACAGTCCGATCACAGCAATGCGGCAGAAGGCACCGATCGTCGGAATCCACTTGCCGACGCCGAAGGAGAGGATCGCCGACCACACGGAGAACCAGATGTAGACCAGACCCACGAGGTAGTAGGCCCAGCTTGCGTCCTCGAAGTGCCAGATGTAGGTCTGGATCGCAGCGATGCTCAACAATGCGAGCGTGGCGCCAATCCAGACAGGATTCGAGAACCAGTAGAAGATGGCGTTGATGCCGGCGGCGAGACGTCCCCAAGCCATGCGCGTCCAGATATACGCGCCCCCCTCCTCGGTGAATGCCGCCCCGAGCTCGGCCGTCAGCAGCCCATACGGGATGAAGAAGAAAACCGCCAAGAAGATCAGCCAGAGGAAGCCCTGAGCGCCGTTCTGCGCGACTTGGCCCAGCGTGTCGACGCCGACGATCGTGCAGATCAAGAAGAAGAAGATGTCAAAGCGGCTGAAATGCTTGCGCAGTTTCGCCTTCTCCTCGAGCGCAGCGGATGTGATCAGGTCTTCTCGACCAATGAACTCGGTGGCCATGTGCCGTAGCTCCTCTCCCGTGGAACCTCACCAGTGTGGCAGATGGGATGACGGATTCCCAGAGGCGGTTGCGGGTATGCTTCCGCGACCTCAATAGGGAGCACGACATGCAGGCGCCGATCGGCCGGATTCTGACAGCGATGGTGACGCCGTTCGCGGCGGACGGATCAATTGACCTTGACGAGGCGGTGCGCCTCGCCGAGCACCTGATCGCCAACGGCTCGGAGGGCTTGGTCGTGCACGGCACGACGGGCGAGGCCTCCACCCTGACCGACGACGAGAAGCTCGCGCTGACGGAGGCTGTTGCCGGCGCCGTCGGCGACCGCGTACCGGTCATCTCCGGCACGGGCTCGAACGACACCGCGCACTCTGCGCACCTGACCAAGCAGGCTGCCAGATTCGCGGGTGTGGCGGGCTTTCTGGCTGTCACCCCGTACTACAACAAGCCGCCGATCGCAGGTATCGAGGCGCATACGCGCGCCATTGCCGACGCGGCCGGCGACCTGCCGATCGTCCTGTACAACATCCCGCAGCGCGTCGTGCTGCACCTGTCGCCCGCCGACATCGATCGCCTCGCCAGCATCGATACGGTGATTGCGGTCAAGCAGGCGGTCACCGACCTCGACGAGGCCCGCCAGATCGTGGAGGCCGACAAACTGGCGCTCTACGCCGGCAACGACGACCTCGTACTGCCGTTTGCGCTGCTGGGTGGTTCCGGCGGCATCTGCGTTGCCTCGCACATCGTCGGCGCCGAGATGACGGCCGTGCAGGCCGCCGCCGATGCCGGCGATGCCGACGAGGCCACGCGCCTCGACGACGCCCTGCAGTCGGCGTACACCGCGCTGTCGTGCGCCGTCAACCCGATTCCGGTCAAGACGGCGATGGATCTGCTCGGGTTCAACGTCGGTGATCTGCGTCTGCCGCTGGTCAACGCGACCGACGAGGAGCGCGCCATCGTGCGCGCCGAGCTCGTGGCCCGCGGCCTGATCAGCTGAAGCCCGGTAGCATCTCCTCAACGTCAGCAAGCAGTCGGAGAACGTCATGGCCAAGACCAAGAAGAGCAAGAAGCACAAGTCGCCCCTCGCGCACCGCGTCCGCAAGATCGTTCGTCGCCGTAACGCGCGTCGCGCACGCTAGATCCATGCGGGCGTACGCCTTTCTCGGCGATGCGCTGATGGTCTATCAGTCCGCCGTCGTCGACCTCGTTCGCGAGCGGGCACAGATCGAGATCGGTCCGCTCGTCGCGGGCGATCTCGAGGAACTGGATGCGATCGCCGGGGGTGATCCGGCCCTGTTGTTCCTGTGTGGTCTGCCGTACGTGCGCACGCACGACCGCGGCTTTCCTCTGCGGGCACTCGTCGCGCCGGTCTCCAGCGCGGCCCCGGAGCAGCGGCCTGGCTACCTGAGTCTCTTGCTCGGGCGTCCTGGTCTCGCTGGGAAGACGCTCGAGGAACTCACCGATCAACGGCTCGCGATCAACAGCCGCGACTCGATGTCCGGCTGGGTCCTGCCGGTCGGCAGCGGTCTGCCCATGGAACGCTTTTCCTCGATCATCCCGACGGGCGGTCATCGGCTGTCGATGGAGGCTCTCCTGCGAGACGAAGCCGACGCCGCGCCGATCGACTCGATGCTGCTTGCCGGCGAGCTGGCGGTCACCCCGGAGTTCGCAACCCTCCCCGTGCTTGCCGAGTACGGGCCATCGCCGAGTCCGCCGATCGTGCTGGTCGGTGGCGACGCGCAGTTGGCTGAGCGTCTCACGGAGGTGCTCGAACGCCTGCACCAGGACGAGACCGGCCGCGCTGCGTTGGCCTTGGGGCGCATGGCTCGACTGGAGCGCATGTCCGATGCGGATTACGATCTTACGCGAACCTGCGATCGGGAGGCCGCCAAATGCACGCGCTGATCGTCCTTGCTCATCCGGAGCAGCACAGCTTCTCGGCAGCGATGGCTCGAACCGCCGCCGACGCACTGACGGCCGCGGGCTGGTCCGTGGATCTCGATGATCTGGCGCGCGAGGGCTTCCACGCGGAGGCGTCGCGCGACGATCTCGCGGTCGTTCCCACGGCAGAGCTCGTGCAGCTGATGTACGCCCAGGAGGAGGCGACCGCGACGACGGGGTACGCGCCAGCGGTTGCCGACCAGATCCGACGGCTGCAGGCCGCCGACCTTCTGGTCGTGGTGTTCCCCTTCTGGTGGTTTGCGCCTTCCGCCCAGATGAAGGGCTGGTTCGATCGCGTCTTTGCGAACGGCGTCGGCTACGGACACAACCCGTATGACGACGGTCCGCTCAAGGGCAAACGGGCTCTCGCCGTCGTGGCGATTGGTGGTGATCAGGAGATGTACGGTCCCAACGGTCGCAGTGGCGATATCCACGCATTGCTCAATCCCGTGCAGCACGGGACGTTCGGGTATGCCGCCATGGATGTCATGGCCCCGTTCTTGGTGTTCGAGGCCGACGGCCGTGACGACGCGTATCGGACGGCGGAGCTCGATCGGCTGCGCGTGCGTCTCGCGGGTATCGCCGCTGAGGCGCCGATCAAGACTGCCCCGCTCAAGGCCCAGTGAGCTACGAGGTTCGCGACGCGGGCGAGGCGGGGGAGCCCCTTCGCCACTCGTTGCCCGTTGTCTTCGTCGGCGGCATGTTGGGAACCGCAGCACGGATCGGACTCAGCGCGGCGTTGCCGCACGGCGCCTTCGCGTGGGGCATCCTCGTTGCGAACCTCGTCGGAGCCATCGTGCTGGGGGTGCTGTTCGAACGCCTGCAGGAACACCGACTGCGGCGAGCTGATCGGTGGGCCCTGTGGGGGCCTGGATTCCTCGGTGCGTTCACCACGTTCAGTGCGCTCCAGTTGGAAGCGGTCGATGCCATCCGTTCGGGTGATTGGCAGCACGGTGTGCTCTACCTGCTGGCCACCATCGGGCTCGGTGTGCCGCTCGCCGCGCTCGGCCGACGCGTTGGGCGGGTCCGCGGATGAGCCTCTGGTGGTACCTCGTGGCAATCCCCTTCGGCGGGGTCGGAGCGGTCGGGCGGGTGTGGGCGACGCAGGTGGGTGAGACGCGGGTACCGGGCGGTGCGCCGATGGTCACCGCGCTGGTCAATATCACCGGCGCCGCGGCGATCGGCATCGTGGTGGCACTCAGCGGCGACATCGGCGTCCTCGTGCTCGGGAGCGGCCTCCTCGGAGGCTTCACCACGTTCTCCACGTGGATGGTGGAGGTCGATGCGTTCAATCGCGCGAACCGCGTACGCGAGGCCGCTCTCACCCTGGTCCTTCCCGCAGTGCTCGGCGCGGTGGCCTACGCCATCACACGCGCAGCGTTCTAGTACCCCGCACCCGGGATGTGCTTGAGCCGCGCTTCGGCCCCAATCGACGACGAGATGACGCGCTGCGTGCCGCAGGCGCCTCGGAGCACGAGCGTGTCCGTCTCGGCGTGATCGTCGAAGAAGCGGACACCGGTGACGAGGTCGCCGTCGGAAACGCCCGTCGCAGCGAAGTACGTGTCCTGGCTGCCGACGAGATCATCGGTATCGAGGACACGCTCGAGGTCGAGGCCGGCGGCGGTAATCGCTGCGGCTTCCTCGTCGGTACGCGGCCAGAGCCGACCGATGATCCGTCCACCGACGCTGCGGATCGCGGAGGCGCTGAGCACGCCCTCGGGCGTGCCGCCGACACCCCACAGGAGATCGATACCCGTGCCCGGGCGCACGGCCATCAGGCTGCCGGCAACGTCGCCATCGGGGATCAATCGCACGCGGGCGCCCGCGGCGCGCATGCGACCAATCTGCTCCATGTGGCGATCGCGATCGAGCACGACGACACCGATGTCGCGCACCGGACAGCCCTTCCGCTTGGCCACGGACTCGAGCAGCTCCTCGATCGGCGCGTCGAGGGTGAGCAGGTCGGCGATCTGCGGTCCGCCGGCGAGCTTCTCCATGTACACGGCCGGACCAGGGTTGAACATCGTGCCGCGCGGTGCGATCGCAAACGTGGCGAGCGCGTTTGGCTGACCCTTTGCGGTCAGCGTGGTGCCCTCGAGCGGATCGACCGCAATGTCCACGGCGGGCCCACCCGATCCCACCTCCTCGCCGATGTACAGCATGGGCGCTTCGTCCTTCTCGCCCTCACCGATTACGACGACGCCGCTAATCGGGCAGCGCTCGAGCGCGTCGCGCATGGCATCGACGGCGGCCTTGTCGGCCAGGTTCTTGTCTCCGCGTCCCAGCCAGCGGGCGGCGGCGATGGCGCCGGCCTCCGTGACACGGGCGAGATCGAGGGCGAGCGAGGAAGGCAGGGTCTCGGACATGAACAGGATCCTAGTGCCTGGGACACCGGAATCGGCGGTACGGTTCGCCTATGAGCCTTGACGTGACCGCAGTCCGAGCGCAGTTCCCCGCCCTTGCCCGGAGCGTGGACGGCCAGCCGTACATGTACTTCGACGGCCCTGGCGGGTCGCAGGTGCCGCAGGTCGTGGCGGACGCGATGACGCACTCGCTCCTGCACGCCAACGCAAACTGCGGTGGGCCGTTCGCCACGTCGGTGGAGTCCGATGCCGGCATCGAGGAGTCGCGCCGTGCGGCGGCGGACTTCATGGGTTCGCAGGTCGACGAGATTGCGTTCGGCGCGAACACCACGACGCTCCAGTACCTGCTCGCTCATGCCGCAGCACGGACGTTCGAGGCGGGCGACGAGATCATCACCACCGAGCTCGACCACGATTCGAACGTGTCGCAATGGCTCCAGGTCGCCGACGACCACGGCTTGATCGTGCGGCAGGCTCGGTTGCATCGCAACGACGGCACGCTGGATCTCCATCATCTCGAGAGTCTGTTGTCTCCACGCACCAAGGTCGTGGCGTTCACGCTCGCGTCGAATCACGTGGGTACGGTCACGCCGTTCCGGGAGATTGCCCGCCACGCGCATTCGGTTGGAGCGCTCGCCTGGGCGGACGGCGTGCACTACGCGCCCCATCGCCGCCTCAACCGCGAGCAGATGGGCATCGACGTGTTGTTCACGTCTCCTTACAAGTGGTTCGGTCCGCACCTCGGCGTGGCGGCGATTCGTCACGATCTGGCCGCATCGTGGCCCGCTGACCGTGTGCGTCCGGCCGACGAGACACCGGCCGGGCATCGCTTTGAGACGGGCACGCAGTCGCATGAGGCGATGGCGGGCATGACGGCTGCCGTGGAGTACCTCGCCTCGCTGGGCACCGGCAGCACGCGCAGCGAGCGGCTTGATAGTGCCTACGAGCGCATTCGCGAGCACGAGGACGCCCTCGCACTGCGCTTCTGGGCGGGCGTGGAGGGGATGGAGCACCTCACGGTCTACGGCCTGACCGATCCCGCCCGCTTTGCCGATCGCGTCGCCACGTTCAGCTTCACCGTAGACGGGGCGCATCCCGCGGAGGTCGCTCAACGGTTGGCGCAGCGGGGGATCGCCGTCTGGGACGGCAATTTCTACGCCTTGTCGGCCAGCATTGCGCTCGGGTTGGAGGAGACCGGCGGCGCGATCCGCGTCGGGTTCCTGCATTACACAACGCCGGAGGAAGTCGATCGTCTGGTCGCCGCCCTCGGCGAGCTCGGGTGACGCGGCGCTCGCGCCAGAGGCGCTACGCTGCGGCCTCCCGCGGATGTGGCGGAATTGGTAGACGCGCACGGTTCAGGTCCGTGTGGCCGTAAGGTCGTGGAGGTTCAAGTCCTCTCATCCGCATCGGGAAGCCCCTGCTGAGCGCCTAGGCGCTGGCAGCGGCGCGCCGCAGCCGGTCAAGGACCGCAACGCCGATACCCGTCTGCTCCGGCGGCAGGACTGCGATGCGCGCAGCGCCGGACATGTCCGAGGCGCGCAGCAGTGCGTACAGTCGTTCCGCGTAGGCGGCCGGTGTGGCTCCGGCATCCACCACGGCGTGGAATCCCTCCGGACGGACGCCCGTCGGCGCGACCAGTGTCGTACTGCGGGGGTCTTCGATCTCCGCGGGATCCGCGATCAGGATCACCGGCAGTCGTGGCGCGTAATGTGCGGCGAGCGTCCCGGGTACACGCGGGGCATCCGCGAGCAGCGGCGAGAGCGGTGCATCGAGCGCCTCCTCGATCATCTCCGCGGTGATGGCACCCGGCCGGAGAATGCGCGGTTGATCTCCGGTGAGGTCGACGATCGTGGATTCGACCCCGACCCCGCAGCGCCCACCGTCGAGGATCAGATCGACGTCGCGACCGAGATCCTCCGCGACGTGCAGCGCCGTCGTCGGGCTGACGCGCCCAAAGCGGTTGGCGCTGGGCGCAGCGAGCCCGGTGCCTGTGGCCTCGATGAGCTGCAACGCCAGCGGGCTGTCGGGCAGACGCAGTGCAATCGTACGCGTACCACCAAGTGCCGCAGCGTGCGCGCGATCACCGGCCGGGAGAATCAGCGTGAGCGGTCCCGGCCAGAACCGCCGCGCGAGGCGCTCTGCGTGATCGGGCCAATCGGCGGACCAGGTGCGAGCATCGTCGACTGATGCCACGTGCACGATCGACGGATGTTCGGTCGGACGGCCCTTGACGGCGTAGAGGCGCTCGATCGCCGCGCCATTCGTGGCGTCGGCGGCGAGTCCGTAGACCGTCTCCGTCGGGATACCCACGAGACCGCCGTCGCGGATGACGGCGGCGGCAGCGGTGACGTCGGCGGTGATCACGGCCACATGGTCGCATCTGCGACGGGCAGTAGGGTTCGCCAATGCGCTTTCTCCTCTCGCTCGTGCTCGTGGCCCTCGCGATCGTGATGGCGCTGGGATCGGGCGTCGGCGCCATGCTCTCGCGCAACGTGCTCGACCCCGCGGGGTTTACACGGGCCGTGGTCGCGACCGTGCAGTCACCCGCCGGTCTCAGTCTTGTCCAGACGTCCGTCGAGAACAGGGTGGCTGAACGAGCGTCGGAGCAGCCGACGATCGTGGCGTCCGGTGCTGCGTCAATTGCCGGGGCCTGGGCGGTGCGCGCGGTGCGAAGCGATGCCGCGGCACAGCTCCTCGCACCCGTCGCGGTCGGACTGCAACAGGGGATCCTGACCGGGACCCAGACGGGTTCCGTGCAAATCGATGTCCGCGCCGCCGCGGCCACGGTTGAGACGCCTCCCGTCGTCTCGATGATGCTCAACGCCGTCGGCGGCGAGTTTCTCGTCACCGTGCCGTGGGTTTCGATTTCCCCCGGAGCGCAGACGGTGCTGCAGGAGCTCGATCGCCACCGCTGGTTGCCGGCCGCGCTCGCCATCGGTGCGGTTGTCGTCGCGCTCCTGGCGTTGATGACGTCCCGGCGCCGTGGCCTCACGCTGCTGGTGCTCGGGAGTGGCCTGGCGGTCTGCTCGTACCTCCTGCGGCCGCTGGCGACCGACGTGACCGGCTCGGTGGTCGAACGGCAGTCGCAAGAGGTGAGCACCGGACCATTGGCAGGCGTGTTCGTCGATCAGCTGTTCGACGGCTGGACCTCGGTCAGTGGCGCCTTGATCGCCATCGGCCTGGCGATTGTGCTGGTCGGTATCGTCTTCAGTCTGCGTCGGACGAAGAACTAGTCACGCGGCAGGAAGGCGATGCCTTCGGCATCGACCACGTGGGCGCCACCGTCAACGGTCAGCGTCGCGCCGGTGATGCCGCTGGCCCGCTCCGAGACGAGCCAGGCAATCGTGTCCGCCACCTCCTGCGCCTCGGCCGGCCGACGAGCCGGGGCGTGCTTGGTCGCCTCGGTGTACGCCGCGTCGAGCCCGCCGGCCGTCGCAGCCAGATCCTCCAGCGCGCCATCGGCCATGGGGGTTCGCACCCAGCCGGGACACACGGCATTGACCCGCACCCCGTGCGGACTGTGGTCCACGGACAGCATGCGGGCAAGGTGCACGGCGCCCGCCTTGGCCGAGCCATAGGCGATCGAGCTCGGACCCGCGCGAAGCCCGGCCAGGCTCGCGACGATCACGATCGATCCTCTGGCGCCGATCAGGGACGGGAGACATGCCTTCGCGGCGAGGAACGGCGCCGTGAGGTTCTGGCGCAGGACCGCTTCGAAGCCAGCCTGCGTCTGGGTGAGTGCGGTACCGGAGTTGCCACCGCCAGCGCTGCAGACGAGCGCGCGCAGCGTACCTCCAGCAGCACCGAGTGCGGCCACGGCAGCCTCAAGGTGCGACAGATCAGCGGCATCACCCGGGAGCGCGAGTCCGCCCGTCTCTATGGCGACTGCTTCGAGCGGCTCCGGTCGGCGACCGACGAGACCGACCAGCCACCCGTCCGCGGCGAGTGTCCGCGCCGTGGCGGCGCCGATGCCCGTGCCACCCCCGGTGATCAGCGCCGCGGGTCGCATCTACTGCTCGATCGTGACCGGGTTGGTGAGCGTGCCGACGCCGCCGACCGTGACCGACACCGTCTCGCCCTCGCGGAGATATCGTCGCGGTTCGCGGCTGTCACCGACACCACCCGGGGTGCCGGTGCAGATGACGTCGCCCGGCAGCAGCGTGATGCCGCGCGTCAGGTACTCGATGATCTCGGCCACGCTGAAGATCAGGTGCTGCGTGTTGGAGCTCTGCATCACTTCGCCGTCGATGGCGAGCTCCACGTCGATGTCGGCGAAGTCCACGCCGTCGGTGCTGGCCACGGAGGGCCCGAGCGGGCAGAACGTGTCGAAGCTCTTGCCGTAGTCGAACTGGCGGAGGGGCGTCTCGAGCTGTGCGCGGCGACCGGAGACGTCGTGCACGCAGGTGATGCCGCCGATGGCCGACAGTGCATCGTCCAGCGTGGCGCGATGGGTGCGCTTCCCGATGATGACGGCGAGCTCACCTTCGAAGTCGGGGCGCGTCTCCTCGCGCGGGATCACAATCGTCTCGCCATGCCCGATCAGGCTGGTGGAGAATTTTGAGAAGACGACCGGGACGGCGGGGATGTCGAGCTCCGACTCCTCCGCGTGATCACGGTAGTTGAGGCCGATCGCGATGACCTTGCTCGGCACGACGGGGTGGAGCAGCTGCACGTCGGCGATTTGAGTGGTGTCGCCCGACGCCGCGGCGATCACGGCCCAGCCTTCCACGGACGGCACGAACCCCTGATGCCCAGCGCTACCGGCATCGACGATGGTCTCGCCCTCGAGGCGTCCGAGGCGGATCTCGCCGGCTGCATTCCGATAGCGCACTGCGTGCATGGTGTCCTCCGTGAATTGACGTCGCCAGCATATCGGCCCCTGCAGATCTGGATACAATCTGCGCACCGACCGGGAGGGTGGGACATGACCGTCAAGCAGCTTCAGGCCAAAGGCGTCCGCATCTTGCGGCTCGTCTACAGCGATCTCTACGGCGTGCAGCGCGGCAAGGACGTGTTGCTGACGCGCGCTGCCCACGCCATCTCGCACGGCAAGCCCTTCGTCGAAGCGGTTATGACGATCGATCACCGCCACAACATCGTCAGCGGTGAAGAGGCGGGGTTCCGCGACTTCGTGGCGATCCCTGATCTCAAGACCGCCCGCATCCATCCGCTTGACCCGGAGGTCGCCGTCGTTCTGTGCGATCTGGAGTCCGTGCCGTCGCACACGCCGTCGGGCCTTGATCCGCGTGGCTCGCTGAAGCGCATCACCGAGCGCTACGCCGCTCTGGGCTACACGGCAGTGGTCGCACACGAGCTGGAGTTCTATCTCCTGGAGCGCCACGCCGATGGCGTTGGCGGCATGCGTCCGCTCCCCATGCGCGATTCGAGCGTGTACACGGTGGGGCCGCTGGCGGACCCGACGGGTCTCGTCCGCGGCATGTTCGAGGCCTGCGAGGAGTTCGGTCTGGAGCCGATCTCCATGGCCCAGGAGTACGGTCATTCGCAGCACGAGATCAACCTGACGCACGGCCCGGCCGTCGAGGCCACCGACCGCGCGTTTCTGTTCAAGTCGCTCGTCAAGCAGATGGCGGACATGAATGGCGTTGTCGCGACGTTCATGGGCATGCCTGTCGATGACGATGAGTGTTCGGGCTACCACCTCCATGCCTCGCTCGTGAACAAGGCCGGGAAGAACCTCTTCGACGCTCCTCGTGCCAAAGACGGACTTAGCGAATTGGCACATCACTTCATCGCGGGCGTCGTGTCCCATGCGCCGGCGATGGCGGGTCTGCTCAATCCGACGGTCAACTCCTACAAGCGCATCATCAACGGTGGCCTGTCGCCCAAGTTCGCCAACTGGGGGCACGACAATCGGATGTCCATGCTGCGCATCAGCGAGGAACGTGGACCCGCGGCACGTGCCGAGATGCGGTCGGGCGACGGCGCAGCAAACCCATACCTGATCAGCGCGGCCATCCTCGCGGCGGGGCTCGACGGCATCGAGCGCAAGCTCAAGTCGCCCAAGCCCGTGGTTGGCAACTTCTATGAGGGGCCCGAGGACGCGATGGGGATGCCGCTGCCGACGTCGTTGGGCGAGGCCCTCGACGCGCTCGAGGCCGATACTCGCTTGGTGAAGGCGATTGGGCCGGAGCTGATCGAGGTGTTCCTGCGGAACAAGCGCTACGAGCTCGGTCGCTGGGAGGCGCATCAGAATCGCCTGACCGCCTGGGAGATCGAGGAGTACGCCGAGGCGCTCTAGCGCTGCGTACAGGGGCCGGCGAGCGCGTCGTCGGCCTCCGCATCGCTGAAGCCCGCTTCGAGGAGGAGCTCGCGCGTGTGCTCACCGAGCAGCGGGGGATGCTGCCGTGCCGTGAGGTGATCGCCGTCGAAGGCAATCGGTGAGCGGATGGTGCTGATCGTTCCCGCCGTTGGATGCTCGTGCTGCTGCAGCGCATACGGTGCGGCAGCCAGCGCCTCGGGAATCGTCCGGACCGGGCCGCTGGGGACATCTCGCGCCGCCAGGGCAGCAAGGAGCGCGTCGGGGGCGAACCGCGATGTGCCGGCCTGCAGGAGGGGAATCAGTAGGTCACGGTTGGCGACGCGATCGGGATTCGTCGCGAACCGTTCGTCGGTGCCGAGCTCGGTCAGTCCGATGGCCTCGCAGAACGAGCGAAACTGCAGGTCGGTGCCGACGGCCACGATGATGTGCGCGTCCGTCGTCGGGAACGTCTCGTACGGGACGATCGACGGATGCGCGTTGCCGAATCGTTCGGGTTCCCACCCCGCGATCGATGCCTCCGTGCCGCGGTTGACGAGCCACGCGAGCTGAGCATCGAACAGCGAGACCTGCACGCGTCGGCCGGGCTGACCGCTGCGCACGGCGAAGAGCGCAGCCAGGATGCCGTTGGCGGCGAACATGCCAGAGGTCACGTCCGCGATCGCCACACCGACCTTCATGGGCGCGCCCCCAACAGCGCCCGTGATGCTCATGATGCCGCCCTCGCCTTGGATGGCGAAGTCGAAGCCGGGTAGCGGTGCCTCCGGACTGTCGTGGGGATACCCGCTGATCGAGCAGTAGACGAGGTTCGGATTGTCGGCACGAAGGGCGTCCCAACCGAGCCCGAGCTTGTCGGCTCCACCGGGAATGAAGTTCTCGATCACGACGTCGCAGGTCGCTGCGAGGCGCTTGGTGATCGCGATGCCCTCCGGCTCGCGCAGATCGATGGCGATCGAACGCTTGCCGCGGTTCGCGCTCATGTAGTACGTGGCCTCGTCGCCGGCCCATGGCGGACCCCAGGCGCGCGTGATGTCGCCGCCCTTGGGGTTCTCGACCTTGATGATGTCGGCGCCCATGTCGGCGAGGACCATCGCGCAGTACGGTCCCGCGAGCACACGCGAAAGGTCGAGCACGCGGACGCCGGCGAGCGGGCCGTTGGTCGGGGCGGCGGTTGGCACGTCAGCCGTTGAGCGTCTTGACGATCAGGTCGAGATGCTCGCCCGGCTTGACCTTGTGCAGGATGTGCTCGAGCTTGCCCGTCGGGCTGATGATGAACGTCGAACGTTCGACGCCCATGTACTTCTTGCCGTACATCGACTTCTCGACCCAGACGCCGTACTGCTCCGCCACGACGTGCCCCTCATCGGCGAGCAGGGGATAGGGCAGATCGAACTTGGCGCGGAACGTGGCGTGGCTCTCGGGCGAGTCGGGCGAGATACCAAAGAGCTGCACGTCGAGTGCCTGGACCCGATCCCAGCCGTCGCGGATACCGCACGCCTGCGTCGTGCAGCCCGGGGTGTCGTCCTTGGGATAGAAGTAGAGGACGACGCGGCTGCCCTTGAGGTCCTTGAGCGCGACCGGGGCGCCAATGTCGTCCAAAAGGGTGAAGGTGGGCGCGGAGGCACCGATCGAAAGACTCATGCGGTTAGTCTACGCCGCAGTGTCTCGTCACCGTCGTCGTTCGCACCTCATCGTCTTGCTCCTGGCCGGTCTCGCGGCCGCGGTGTCAGGATGCGGGTCGGCCGACCTCGACGGCAAGGTCACGGTCGTTGGCTCCACAACGCTCTTGCCCATGATCTCGGGCATCGCAGGGACGTTTAGCGCAGAGCACCCCCTCGTGAGGATGAACGTCCGCATGGCCGGCACGAGCGATGGCGTGGGCCTGTTCTGCGACGGTCTGGCCGCAATCACCGGGGCATCTCGCCCTCTGAACGCGCAGGAGCAGGCGAACTGCAAGGCCTCGCACGTTCGCTACGTCCGGCTCCATGTCGCGAACGATGGCGTGGTGTTGTTCACCGCCGACGATAAGAACCTGCCCACCTGTCTTACGAGCAAACAGATCTACAGCCTGATGGGACCGGAGTCGGTTGGCGTCGAGGCGTGGAACGAGGCCGGTACCGTGATCAAGGGAACGGGGAACGATCTACCCGCTCGTCCCATTACGGTCCTCGGTCCTGACGCCGGCGCGGGTACCCGGCAGGTCCTGGTCGACCTGATGATCGGGCCGATTGCGGAGGAGCGGGGCATGGTGCCAACGCTCAGGAGCGACTACACCGCGATTCCGAGTGAGTTGTTGATCCCGAGCGCGACGTCAAGCGCTCCTGGGGGATTGGGATTCACCGGGATGGCCGTGATGGCGCAGTCGGACCAGAAGATCCTGACCGTTGCGATCGATAGCGGAGACGGGTGCGTAAAGCCGACCGTTGCACATGTGCGCGATGGCTCGTACGCGCTCGGTCGCCCCCTCTTCCTGTACGTCAATCTCGACGCGGTGACGAGCGATCCCACGTTGCGCGCGTTCGTCGATCAGGTTCTCCAGCCGAGCGGCCTGTCCGTGGCTGCAAGCACCGGCGGCATTGCGCTCGACACCCGTGAAGGCGATGCAACGCGCGGCCACTGGCAGACGGCGCTCGACGCGCAGCTGGGTGATGCTGCATGACCGCGCTGACGTCGCTCAACGGTGTCGAGATCCTGCTGGTGAGCGTCGGTGGGGCGCTGGTGTTCGCCGCGCTCGCCGTCCTGATTCTCCGGTCCCTCGTCGGTGGGAGTGCGCGAGAGTCCGCAGGACTCACGGCCGCCAGCTACATGACCGTCCTCGGCAGCCTGTTCGCGATCTTGACGGGGTTCCTCATCAACACGGAGTATTCGACCTACCGCCAGGCGCAGAACACGGTCGGCACTGAGGTGGCGGCGGCAAGCGTCTTGGCGTACGCCAGCGCAAGCCTCCCGACGGCAGACGCATCGCTCGTGCAGACGGAACTCGGCCAGTACCTGTTCTCGACGTCTCGGCGGGAGTGGCCGCACCTGGCGCATAACCCGGAGTCGCCATCGCCAGCTTCTGCCGACGCGGCCCAACTCTCGCGGCTCGTGTTCTCGTTCGGTCCCCGCACGTACGTCCCCAGTTCCGCCAAGGACGCGATGCAAACCGCTGCGATCAGCTTGACGGAGGCGCGGCGTCAGCGGATTGTCATCGCAACGCAGCAGCTGCCGTTGCCACTCTTCATGCTGGCGGTGGTCAGTGGCGCAGCGCTGATCACCGGGGCGTTGCTGGTGGCCCTGCGGTCCGGGCCCCGCTATGTCCTCGTCGCGCTCGGCATCATCCTGATCGTCGGCTTCGACCTTGCCGCCGTCCTTTCGATCAGCGCCCCGTTCTCCGGGCCGGAAGTCGTGTCGGTCAGTTCGGAGCCGATCCGCCAGTTGCTCGCGGAGCTCCAAGCCGGTCTGTACGTTCCGTGGGTGGCAGCGTCGTGAGGTTCCGCGCGCTTCTCCTGGCCTGTGTCGCGCTCGCGCTGGCTGCATGTGGCGGCGGTGACGACACCTCGACCGTTGGGGCAGGGTCGATCTGCACGCAGAGTGGCCCAACCTGCGTGCACGTCGGCGTGGGTGAGCCGTTCTACATCGGGACGTTGCTGTATGGCGTCGACCCGGTTGGCGAAGACGTCGCGTCGAGTGTGCGACTAGCGGTCGACTACCTGGACGGATCATTTGACGGCGTTCCCGGCCAACTGCTTGGGCACGACATCACGTTGCTCGCGGAAGACGATGGCTGTTCCGCGCTCGGCGGGCGTACGGGTGCACTGCGCTTGATGCACGAGCCGGGGTTGGTGGCCGTCATCGGGACGTCCTGTTCGGCGGCGGCGTTCGGTGCGGCCGACGTCACGCTCGGCAAGAACAACATTCTGTTGCTGTCCCCCTCCAACACCGCGCCGGCGCTCACGGTACCGGCGACCCATCAGCGAAACTATTTTCGCGTCGCCTTCAACGACGTGATTCAGGCGTCGACCGTGGCGGACTTCGCATTCACGCGTCAACACTGGACCAGCGCGGTGGCAATCCACCTCGACGGCGATGCTTACTCGTCGCAACTCACCAGCGCGTTCGCACAATCGTTTGCCTTGCTGGGCGGCAACTCGATGGGAGATCTGGCCATTGCGCTTGGCGCCTCGCCTGCCGACGTGCAACGACAGATCGCGCGCAAGCAGCCCGCCATGGTGTTCATCGCCAACTTCACGCCCGACTGCGAGAACACGGTCGCGGCGCTGCGGTCCGCGCCGTCGACGCGCGACATCCCGATCGTCGTGTCGGAGGCCTGCCAAACACCCGAATTTGCGGGCTCTCTCGGGGCGTCAGCACACGGGGTGTTCTCCTCAGGACCCGATTTCTCGGCGGTCCGTGAGAACGCCTTCTACGTGGATTCCTACCTGCCGGCGTATCGTCGCCTGACGGGTGGCGATCCCATCGGCGTTTTCCACCCTGCGTCGTGGGATGCCTTCAACCTCTTGGCGGACGCGCTGCGCCGCTCGGCGGTGCTCGAGCCGGGAGGCGGCCTCTCGATCGATCGGGAGCAGTTGCGACGCGCGCTGCTTCAGGTCGAGGGCTACGAGGGTCTGTCGGGGAGCCTCACGTGTGCCTCGAACGGCGACTGCGCGGAGAGCGCGCGCATCGCGATCTACCGCGAGCCGAACTGGCCCGTGCTGCGCGGCGACTCGGCCAAGCCGGTGTTCACGCAGCTGAAGACGCTGGCTGAGGTGTTGAACGGCGGCTGAGCGGCGCCTCGCGCATACTTCCAGCGTGGTCACCAACATCCACCTCGGCTTGGGCTTCCTCGTGATCGCGATCAATCTGATTGCCGGCATCTGGGGCCTCCTCGTTTGGAAACGCAAGCTCCCGGCAAACAAGCTCTATGCCCAGGTGCTCGCCGCCTCGCAGACCGTGATCGTTGGGCAGGCGATTCTGGGGCTGCTCCTCCTCAGTCAAAACCTCCGGGCTGCGCAGCAGCTGCACTACGTCTACGGATTGCTGCCGGCCGCCATGGTGGTCTTTGCCTACTCGGCGCGACGCAACGACCATCTGCGGAACATCCTGATCTTCTCGATCGCCGCCCTGCTCGCCGCTGCTCTGGCGACGCGCGCCCTCACCGTCTCAGGGTACTTCTCGTAACCGTGGAACGCCGTCAGGTGATCAACTGGGCGATCGTCGTCCTCGCTGCCGTGGTCGTCACGGTGCTGCAGGTTGTCGCGGGCCAGGTGCTCTGGATCCTCGCGCTGGTCATCCGTCTGGCGATCCTCGCCGGTCTGATCTGGTTCGGGTACTCCCTCTGGCGCAACAACCGCTCACGACTCCAGTGGCTATCACGGCGGCAGAAGCTGCTTTTCTACGGGGCGGCCGTGGTGCTGGTGCTGGCCGTGCTGATCTCGTTCCTGCTGCCCCTGACGCTCCTTACCTCGGTGTTCCTGCTCGCCCTCGCCGGAGCGTGCGGGTTCGTGATGTGGCGCATCTATCAGGACACCAGCGGCTGGTACTAGGGCACGCGCAGCGCGGATCTCGCGCGCGTTCGCGTGCGTTGCGTCGGGGCGGGGGTAGTCGGACTGGGGCACGCTCGGGGCATGCATCGCGCACAGTCCAGCATCGAGGTCGTGATCGCCACGACGCTGTTGGCGGTGCTTCTGACCGCTGCCGGTGCGGGTGCCTTCGCTGCGTGGCGTCACGCCGAACTCGCGGTGGCGGGCGTGGCCGCGCAGAGAGCGGCACAGCGCGGTGGCGATCCGCTTCAGGCGGCCGTTGATGTCTTGCCGCTGGCGCTCCGGCACGAGGCACCCCGAGCGGTCCGCGGAGGGCGATGACACAGCGACGAGGTCAGGCAGTGGTCGAGGTGCTGGCGTTGGCGCCCGTGGTTGCCGCGTGCGCCACAGGATTCGCGCTTGTGGCTCTCCAGCTATCCGCTATGGCGCGTGCCGAAGCGGCTCTTGCGCGTGCGGTGGCCGCCGATGCGGCCGGCGGTTCGGTTGTCGGCGCCATCACCGGTCGGGCTCGCCTGGTGCGCATCACGGAAGAACGCATTGACGTCGAGGTCGCGGCACCACTCGGCGATGTGCGGCTCTCAGAGCGACGCATCCGGTGAAGCGCCAAGGTCAGTCCACCGTCCTCATGCTGGCGCTCCTGCTGCCCGCCTGCGCCATCGCCATGGTTGGTCTCGCGCTGCTGGGCGCGCGCGTGCAGGGCGAGCGCGCCCAGCGACTGGCCGACGTGGCGGCGCTCCGTGCGGCGGAAGGCCTTGCCGTCGGATCTGAACCCGGCATGGAACTCGTCGTGCAACGCCAGGGCCGCGCATGGAGAGCGAGTGTGCGATTGGAGACGACAAGGCTCTCGCTGGTCAGCGGGCGCGTGGCGTTCAGCGCGCGGGCTACTGCCGTGGCACGCCCCATCACGACGTCCGACGGTCGCCCGGGTGCAGTCCTCGTCGGGTAGCGGCGGTCTACGATGGGTTCGTGGCCATCGGCGTCGATCTGATCCGCGAGCGTGCGCGCCTGCTGCCGGAAGAGCCCGGCGTCTACGTCTACCGGGATGAGGCCGGAGAGGTGCTGTACATCGGGAAGGCCAAGTCGCTGCGCAAGCGCGTTGGCTCATATGCGCGTCCGGAGCGTGGCCTGGAACGCAAGACGGCGGAGCTTGTCCTACGCGTGGCAGAAATCGACGTCACGATCACCGGGACGGAGACGGAGGCGCTGCTGCTCGAGCAGACGCTCGTCAAGCAGCATCGCCCGCCCTACAACGTGCGACTCCGCGACGACAAGTCGTATCCGATGATTGCGGTCACCACCGGTGAGCCGTTTCCCCGCGTGCTCTTCACGAGGCGGGGCGACCGGCGCAACGCGCGCCTCTTTGGCCCGTATCCCAGTGCGAGTCGGGTGCGTGAGACGCTCGACGTCCTCAATCGCGTCTTCCCGTACCGACCGTGTGAGGGGCCGAAGCCCGGCCGCCATTCCGGGTCGCCGTGCCTCGATTTCCACATCGGGCGCTGTCTCGCACCCTGCGTCGGCCGTGTCAGCGAAGAGGAGTACGGCGCCATGATCGCCGACGTGATCCGGTTTCTCGAAGGTGACACGCGGACCATCCAGCGCCAGCTCGAGGACGAGATGGCCTCCGCGGCCGCGCACCAACGCTACGAGGATGCGGCCCGCGCGCGCAACCGACTCAACGCCGTGCGGATGCTGGATGAGCGCCAGCTCGTGGATCGCGCCGATTCGGGCGACGCCGATGTCCTCGGGGTCGCGATCGGGGATGACGTTGCGGTCGTGCACATCTGGCCGCAGCGCGGTGGCCGCTTGGCCGAACGCGTGGAGTTCATCTTCGACAACACGCAGGTGGCGACCCTGGATGAGGTGGTGCAGGCGGCGTTTGACGAGCGCTACGGCGCCGGCGCTGCGATCCCACCACTGGTGTTGATTCCCGGAGACGTCGAGCGGCAGGACGAGTTGCAGGCGCTGTTGACAGACCGACGCAACGCGGCCGTGGAACTACGGGCACCGGAGCGCGGTGAGTGGCGCCGACTGCGCGAACTGGCGCAGCGCAACGCGCAACTCGCGCTCGACGGAGTCCGACTCCAAGACGAGCGCTCGCGGACACGCGGAGCCGACGCGTTGGAGGAGTTGCGCGATGCACTGGGCCTCGAATCCCTGCCGCAGCGCATCGAGTGCTACGACATCTCGACGCTCGGCGGCGAGCATCAGTACGCATCCATGGTGGTCTTCCAAGATGGCGTGCCGCGCAACGACCTCTACCGGTCCTTCGGCATTCGCCACGGCGCACTCGATGACTTCAAGTCGATGGGCGAGGCCATCTCCCGGCGCTTCACGCGACTGGCCGACGGAGATGAGGATCCGTCGTTCTCCGCCACACCGGACCTCGTCGTGATCGACGGTGGGAAAGGCCAGCTCAACGCCGCGACCACGGCCATGCGCGGTGCCGCTGCACCCCGGGTTGCCGTGATCGGTCTGGCGAAGCGCGAAGAAGAGGTCTTCCTGCCGGGGCAGTCCGCGCCCGTGATGCTCGATGCTGATTCTCCCGCGATGCTGCTGTTACGCCAGATTCGCGACGAGGCGCATCGCTTCGCTCTGCGTCAGAACCGACGGGGCCGCGGAAACGCCGCCACCCAGTCGGTTCTCGAGACCATCCCTGGTGTCGGACCGACCCGACGGAAGGCACTGCTCGCGCACTTCGGTTCGATCGACGCCGTGATGGCAGCGACGCCGGAGGAGCTCGAGAGCGTCCCCGGGCTGCCGGCCGCCACCGCCAGACAGATTCACACCGCGCTCCACCGCATCGGGGGCCGGGCGCCGGGGGCAAGTCAGGGCGGACGTCGACCACTTCCCGAGGGCGACGCGTGATCGCGTATCGCTTCGAGGTCGAGGGGTGGGGAGCAGGCCTTCTGCACTACGACGGCGACTGCCTGATCGACCTTGAGGAGCCAGCACCGCGCACCCGCACCGGGACGCCCAACGCACAACCCGCCGGAGCGCCCGGTCTGGCGACGCGCATCGGCGCGTATCTGGCGGGCCGCGCCATCGACTTCGGCGACATCGACTGCCAGCCTGCGTACGCGCGTTTCGGTCTCACGGACCTCGAGGTTCGGATGATCGAGGCGGTGCGCACGATTCCGTACGGTGAAACCGCCTCGTACCGGGATATTGCCGAACGGGCGGGGCACCCGCGCGCGCCTCGATCGGCGGGTGCCGCCTGCGCCCGCGGCCCACTCAGCATCGTCGTCCCGTACCATCGCGTCATCAGAAGCGACGGCACCATCGGCATGTACGGCGAGCTCGGCGAAGAGCGCAAGCGGCGCCTGCTCGCGTTGGAGGGCTCCCATGCGCGGTGAGCCGAGGATCGTCTGCCTCGGCGGTGGTACCGGGCTCTCCACGGTGCTGCGTGGACTCAAGCTGGCCGGGAACCACCCGACGGCGATCGTCACGCTGACCGACGACGGCGGCTCGTCGGGCCGCCTCCGGCGCGATCTCGGCATGCCGCCTCCCGGTGACGTACGCAACTGTCTGGTCGCGTTGGCCGACGACGAATCGGTCCTTGCCGAGGTGTTTCAGCATCGCTTCGACCGCGGCGACCTCGAGGGGCACTCGCTGGGCAACCTCGTGTTGGCGGCGTTGACCGAAGTGGCCGGATCATTTGATGCCGCCGTGGCCATGTCGTCGCACGTGCTCGCCATCTCGGGCAGTGTCCTGCCCGCCACGCGGGAGAAGGCCGTCCTGGTTGCGGAGATGGAAGACGGACGCGTTGTCGCGGGCGAGACCGCCGTCGCGTCCGAACGGCGGGCCGTGCGTCGCCTGCGCCTCCAGCCAGAGACGCCGCAGCCGCATCCAGAGGCGGTTGAGGCACTTCGGACGGCCGATCTGATCGTGCTCGGACCCGGCTCGCTCTTCACCTCGACGATCCCGCCGTTGCTCGTCCCCGGCCTGGCCGAGGCGGTACGGGCCTCGGGTGCGCGTCGCGTCTACGTCGCGAACCTGCTCCAGGAGCCGCACGAGACCATCGGGTACGACGCAGCGACGCACATCGAGCGCCTCGAGCAGCACCTTGGCCACGGCATTGTCGACACCGTCATCGTGCCCACGACGCGGCGCGTCCCTGCGCCCGGACTGATCCCCGTCGATTTCGATCGTGAGGCGCTGCTGCGAACCGATCTCGAGGTTGTCGTCGCACGCATCACCGATGGTCACCATCACGATCCGCTACGACTCGGGCGCGCGCTCGTGGCACAGGCGCGCCGTCCACGACCCGCGGCGCGTTGACGTTCTCGAGCAACGTCCGCGAGGAGATCGCGCACACTCCGCTCGAGGCCTCCTGCTGCCGGATCGCCTATCTCGCCGCGGTACTGCGCGGCACCGGGTCGCTGCACCTCACGGGTGGTGGTCATGCGCACGCTGAGATCGACGTTGGCTCCCATGCGGTCGGACGGCAGGTCCTGACGGCGTTGCGCGAGGAGGGCGTGATGTGCGGCGTGAGCGCGTACACCCCCGAGCGGTTGGGACTGCATCAGCGCCTGCAGATGGTGCTTGCCGAAGACGAGGCCAGCACGCGCCTGTTGCGGCGAACGGGTGTCATCGACGATCAGGGTCGACCGCGCCTCACCGTCGCCCCATCGCTGATCGCGCGCGAGTGCTGTCAGATCGCGGTGCTGCGCGGTGCGTTCGCGGCCGCCGGCAGCGTGTCGCCACCCGGCAAGCCGGCGCACCTCGAGATTCGGACCCACGGCGCTGATTTTGCGGCGCTGCTCGCCAGCGCGTGCGCCCAGCTCGGTATCCCCGTGCAGACGCGCCAGCGCGAGCGTTGGGCAGAGGTGATGAGTCGACGACGCGAGTCGGTACAGGACCTGCTGACCGTGCTCGGAGCCGAAGGAGCGGCGCTGGACGTGGCCGAAGACGAGGTGGTGCGAAGCGCACGCGGAGACGCCAATCGGCGCGCGAACTTCGACAACGCAAACCTGACTCGCCAAGTGCAGGCCGCCCGCCAGCAGACCGCGGCCATCGCCGTCCTGCGCGACAGTGGCGCCCTCGCCACACTCACGCCAGCGCTGCGGGAGGCGGCACACCAGCGCCTCGACAACCCGGAGATGACGCTCTCGGAGCTGGCCGAGGCCAGTGGCGTAGCCCGACCAACGCTGGCTGGACGCCTGCGACGCCTGATCGAGCTTGCGGAGGCGGAGGCCGAACTGGGCGCGGACCGCCGCCCTCGCCCCTAGGATCCCCCATAGACGCGAATCGACTGGTTCGCACGCAGTTCCGACCACGACCACCTCTCCCAAGGAGCATCCTCTGTGACCCGCGTTGCCATCAACGGCTTCGGCCGCATCGGCCGTAACGTCCTCCGTGCCGCCTACCTGCGCCAGGCGCCGATCGAGATCGTCGCGATCAACGACCTGACCGATCCCAAGACCTTGGCGCACCTGCTCAAGTACGACTCCGTACTTGGCCGCTTCGGGCACCAGGTCGAGGTCACCGACGGTGGCATCGCCATTGACGGCAGGGAGATCCGGGTCCTCGCAGAGCGCGACCCTGCCGCACTGCCGTGGAAGGAACTCGACGTTCCCGTCGTGCTCGAGTCGACGGGCTTCTTCACCAGTCGCGAGGGCGCCTCGAAGCACCTTGAGGCCGGTGCCAGCAAGGTCATCATCTCGGCGCCCGCCACTGATCCGGACATCACGATCGTGCTCGGCGTCAACGGCAACGACTACGACCCGGCGAAGCACAACATCATCTCGAACGCCTCGTGCACGACGAACTGCCTGGCGCCGTTCACGAAGATCCTCCTCGACGAGTTCGGTGTTGAGCGCGGCTTCATGACGACGACGCACGCGTACACGAACGACCAGCAGATCCTCGATCTGCCGCATTCGGATCTGCGCCGTGCTCGTGCTGCCGCGCAGAACATTATCCCGACGTCGACCGGTGCCGCCAAGGCGATCGGGTTGGTGATCCCGGAGATGAAGGGTCGTCTCGACGGCATCGCCATGCGCGTCCCGGTGCCGGACGGTTCGGTTGTCGACCTCGTCGTGGAGCTCGGCCGCGAGGCCAGCGCAGAGGAAATCAACGCTGCGATCAAGGCCAAGGCCGACACGGGTGACCTCGCAGGCATCCTCCAGTACACCGAGGATCCGATCGTGTCGAGCGATGTGATCGGTTCCTCGTACTCGTCGGTGGTCGACGCCAAGCTGACGATGGCCAATGGCCGCATGGCCAAGGTCGTCAGCTGGTACGACAACGAGTTCGGGTACTCGAACCGCGTCGTCGACCTGATCCAGAAGGTCTAGGTATGGCGCGGAGGGGACTCGCGCAGATCGGTGACGTCCAGGGTCGACGCGTACTGGTACGCGTCGACCTGAACGTGCCGATCGACGAGCACGGCGTCGTGGGCGACGACACCCGCATCCGCGCGGCTTTGCCCACGATCCAGCAGTTGCGCGCCGGCGGCGCACGCGTGATCCTGATGAGCCACCTCGGCCGGCCCAAGGGCGAGCGCAACGCGAAGTACAGCCTCGCGCCTGTCGCCGGCCGGCTGTCGGAGTTGCTCGCTGCCCCGGTGGCGTTCGCCGATGACTGCGTCGGTCCGTCGGCGGCGGCAGCAGTGGCCGAGCTTGCTGACGGTGACGTCCTCCTGCTCGAGAACCTTCGCTACCACGCCGCGGAGGAGGCCAACGACGCCGCCTTCGCCGGCCAGTTGGCGCAGCTCGCCGATCTGTACGTCAACGATGCCTTCGGCGCGGCACACCGTGCCCATGCCTCCACAGAGGGCGTCGCCCACCTGCTGCCCGCACACGCCGGGCTCCTGATGGATCGCGAGGTCTCGGTCCTGACGTCGCTCCTCGAGGCGCCGGAGCATCCGTTCGTCGCGATTGTCGGGGGCGTCAAGGTCGCCGACAAGA